>CAZPCU010000028.1:0-12091 GCA_964585075.1 uncultured Rhodobacterales bacterium | reverse complement strand
CTTGTCGGGGTGCGAACACATCACCACGAAGCCGGGCGGCCGGGTCTTGGCCTGCGTCATGTAGCGCAGCTTGATCCGGTGCCCGCCGGGCGCGGGCGGGGGATGCGCCGCCACCATCTCGCCGAGCCAGCGGTTGAGCTGCGCGGTCGGCACGCGCCGGTTCCAGATCTCGTGGGCGCGCGCCACCGCCGCGCGGAGCCGGTCGAGCCCCTTGCCCGTCCGGGCCGAGACGGTGACGAGCGGCGCGCCGCGGAGCTGCGGCAGAAGCCGCTCGAACGCCTCGCGGAGCGCGCGCAGCTTCTCCTGCCTGTCGGTCTCGGCGTCCCACTTGTTGACGGCGACGACGACGGCGCGGCCCTCCCGTTCGGCGAGATCGGCGATGCGGAGGTCCTGGCTTTCGAAGGGAATCGCGGCATCCAGAAGCACCACCACCACCTCGGCGAACTTCACCGCGCGGAGCGCGTCCGCCACGGACAGCTTCTCCACCCTGTCCTGCACTCTCGCCTTCCGGCGCATCCCCGCCGTGTCGAAGATGCGCACCGGAAGCCCGTCCCACTCGGTCGTGACCGAGATCGCGTCGCGGGTGATGCCGGCCTCGGGGCCGGTGAGGAGCCGCTCCTCGCCGAGGATGCGGTTGACGAGGGTGGATTTCCCCGCGTTGGGCCGGCCCACCACGGCGATCTGCAAGGGCCGCGCCGCGGTCGGGCCGCCCGCGCCGTCGGCATGCCCCGCCTCGTCCACGTCGATCTCGGTGAGCGGCGCCTCGGCCTCCATCGCCTCGGCCTTGGCCTCCACCAGCGGCGCGAGGGCCGCGGCGAGATCGGCCATCCCCTCCCCGTGCTCGGCGGAGAGCGCGAGCGGCTCGCCGAGGCCGAGGCCCCAGGCCTCGATCAGCCCGGCCTCCGCCGCCGCGCCCTCGCACTTGTTGGCCGCGAGGATGACATGATCGGCCTTCTTGCGCAGGATCTCGGCGAACACCTCGTCGGTCGGCGTGACGCCTGCCCGGGCGTCGATCAGGAAAAGGCAGGCATCCGCCTGCTCGACCGCGCGCTCGGTGAGCCGGCGCATCCGGCCCTGGAGGCTCTCGTCCGTGGCTTCCTCGAGCCCGGCCGTGTCGATCACCGTGAAGCGGAGCGCGCCGAGCCGCGCCGCGCCCTCGCGCAGGTCGCGCGTGACGCCGGGCTGGTCGTCCACCAGCGCGAGGCGCTTGCCCGCGAGACGGTTGAAGAGCGTGGACTTGCCCACATTCGGGCGGCCCACGATGGCGAGGCGAAAGCTCATCGCGAAGGCTCCGGTCGGTCAGACCCGGCCCGATAGCGCATTTCGCGCTCAGCGGAAAGCGTGCAGACGCCCGTTGCGCGACACGACGTAGAGCGTGCCGCCCGCCACGACCGGCGCGGTCGTCGCGCCGCCCGGGATCTCCACCGCCTGAACGAGGCCGCCGTCCCGCGGGTCGAACACGCGGAGCGCACCGTCGCCCGAGGCGACGATCACCCGGCCGCCGGCGAGGACGGGCCCGTGGCTGGCGTAGATCTCGACCTGACGGCGCGGACGATCCCGGGTGAAGCCCGGAAGCGCGGCGGCCCAGACGCGGCTGCCGTCGGCGGCATCGACGCGCAGAAGCTGGTTGCGGTCGTTGATGAAGAAGAGCGCACCGCCCGCGGGCCACGGCGTGCCCACCGCCCCTTCCTCGATCGTCCAGATCCGCTCCCCGCTCTCGAGGTCGATGGCCACGAGGCGGCCCGAGTGGCTGCCGGCATAGACCCGGTCGCCCTCGATCACCGGCGCGCCGGTGACGTCGTTGACGGTATTGAGCGTCCGCCCGCGGCGCTCGCCCGAGACGATCGCGTTCCAGCGCCGCAGGCCGCCCTTGCGGAACACCGCCTGCATCTCGCCCGAGCCGAAGGCGAAGACGGCGAGGTCCTCGCCGAGCGCGGGCGCGGGGCCGCCGGCGACGTTGTTCACGTCGGGCACGGCGTCGATCTGCCAGCGCACGCGGCCGGTGTCGGCCTCGATGGCCCAGGCGCTGCTGTCGCCCGCCACGAGATAGAGCACCCCGTCGAAATAGGTGGGCGCGCCCGTCGCGGGGGCGCGCAGCCTCTGCTCCCAGAGGAGGTCGCCGCTGGCCGGGTCGAAGGCGGAGACGATGCCGTAGCCCGAGGTCACGTAGAGCCGCCCGCCCCCCACGGCGAGGCCGCCGCCCGCCGCCTCGCCCGCGCGGTCGCGCGGCGGGGTGAGGTCGCGGTTCCAGAGCCTCTGCCCGCCCGAGGAGGTGGCCACGAGCTGCGCGCGGCTGTCCAGCGTGAAGATCCGGCCGTCGGCCACCACCGGATCGGTGGCGATGCGGCGGCGGCGGGTGTCCCCTTCGCCGATCGGCGCGCTCCAGGCGAGCTCGAGCGTGCTGCCGAGGGCGGGATGCCCGGGCCGGAAGCGGGGCGTGCCGATGGCCTGCAACCAGTCCGCATTGGCCCGGGCGGGCGGCAGCGAGATCGGTTCGGCGCGGTTCGCCGGCGGCGCCACGTCCTCCTCGATCACCGCGGTCGGGCCGTCCAGCACCTCGCGCAGGCCGACGCGCTCGCCCGGCAGGATCACTTCCCGGTCGGCGCAGGCGGCCGTCAGCGCAATCCCGGACAGCGCCGCGAGCCGCATCAGAGACCTCAAACCGCCTGCCCTCATGTGCTCCGTCGCCCCTTCTTCGGCGCTGCCGGCCGGCCTCAGCCGTCCGCGCCCCCGCGCGGCCTGCCGCCGAGCGCCACAATCAACTGAGTTGCCCGCCGACGCAAGCCCGCCCCCGCCTCGGCGTCCTCGCGCAGCGCCTCGAGCCGGGCGATCGCGGCCTCGGTCTCGCCGGCCTCGGCGTCAAGAAGCGCGAGCTGTTCCTCGGCGAGAAGGCGCAAGGGATTGCCCGGTCGCGCCAGCGCCTCGTAGCGCAGCCGCCGCTCTTCCAGCGGCAGCGCGTCGCCCTGGCGCAGAAGCGCCTTGAACGCGGCGATCTGCGTGTAGATCTCGGGCAGGTCCCCCTCGGTCCCGACCGCCTCCAGCGTCTCGGCGGCGGCGGCGTCGTTCCCCGCCGCGCCCTGCTCGGCCGCGCGCAGAAGCGCGGCCACGGCCGCGGCCCCAGGGGTTTCCGGGTCGAGCGCCGCCAGCGCCTCGGCCCGCGCCTCGGGACTGTCCTGCTGAAGCGCGGCGAGCATGGTGTCGCCCGTGGCCTGGGCCGCGCGGGCCGCCTCGGCCTTGCGCCACTCGTTGAAGGCCGCGCCGCCGACGATCGCCAGAACGGCCAGGACGCCGATCCAGCCATAGCGGCGCAGGGCGGTGTAAAGCCGATCCCGGCGGACCTCCTCGGCCACTTCCTCGATGAAGCTGTCGCGCTCGCTCACTGTCGTCCCCTGCCCCGGTTCGGCCCCTCTTAACGCCTCCCCGGCACGGTGCCAAGGGCGGCGGGCATCGCGCAAAGTGAACCGCTCGGTTCACTCTTGCGCCACGTCGCGTCAAAGACTAATCTGAACCAAACAGTTTAGCGTATGAAGGCGAAAAGACCCGCTCCCCGGCCCCGCGCCGCGGGAGCGCTGCCATGAAAGGCCGGGAATGCGACCACTCTCCATCCTGACCGCGCTGGCCGTCGCCGCCACGCTCTACCTCGTCGTGCTGGAGCGCGAGGCCCTGCTGCAGTTCGCCCGGGGCGAAGACCCGGAGGCCGCCGCTGCCGACGACGCGGCGCGGGCCGCCGCCGCGGAGGCGTCCGCCGAAGCCGGCCCCGAAGACGCAGAGCCCGCGGGCGCCGTGCGCGTGTTGGCGCTCCGCTCCGAGGCGCGCGAGATCGACCGGGCGGTGACGCTCCGCGGCGAGACCGAGGCCCGCCGGACCGTGGACATCATGGCCGAGACCTCGGGCCGCGTGATCGGCGAGCCGCTGCGCAAGGGCGCATTCGTGAAGGAAGGCGACACGCTCTGCCGGCTCGATCCCGGTGCGCGCCTGGCGGCTCTCAACGAGGCGGGGGCAAGGCTCACGGAGGCCGAGGCGCGTGTGCCGGAATCCGAGGCGCGCGTCACCGAGGCCCGCGCGCGGCTGGCGGAGGCGGAGCTCAACGCGAACGCCGCCGCACGGCTCTCGGAGAGCGGTTTCGCGGCCGAGACGCGCGTCGCCGCCACCCGGGCGCAGGTGCGCGCCGCCGAGGCCGGGCTGGAGGCCGCGATCGGGCAGCTGGAGAGCGTGCGTGCCGGCATCGAATCCGCCCGCGCCGCTGTGGAAAGCGCCGAGACGGAGATCGAGCGACTAACAATCACGGCCCCCTTCCCCGGCCTGCTCGACAGCGACACCGCCGAGCTCGGCAGCCTGATGCAGCCCGGCGCGCTCTGCGCGCGGGTGCTGGAGCTCGACCCGATCCGCCTCGTGGGCTTCGTCCCCGAGACGGAGGTCGAGCGCATCTCCCCCGGCGCGCCCGCCCGCGCGCGCTTCGCGTCCGGCCGCGAGGTGGAGGGGCGCGTGGCCTTCGTTTCCCGCTCGGCCGATTCCGAAACCCGCACCTTCCGGGTGGAGATCGACGTGCCCAACCCCGATCTCGCCGTGCGCTCCGGCCAGACGGTCGAGATCGCCATCGCGGCGGACGGGGTGCCGGCGCATCTCCTGCCGCAGTCCGCGCTCACCCTCGACGACGCCGGACGGCTCGGCGTGCGGGTGGTGGAGGAAGGCGACGTCGCGCGCTTCGTGCCGGTGACGCTCCTGCGCGACACGGTGGACGGCGTCTGGCTGGCCGGCCTGCCACACGCCACCGCCGTGATCGTGCGCGGCCAGGAATACGTGACGGATGGCGTGCCCGTGCTGCCCGAGTTCCGTGACGCGGAGCCCACGCAATGACGGGGATCGTCGACTGGGCGGCCAGCCGCGCGCGGATGGTGCTGGCCTTCATCGCGCTGTCGCTGCTCGCCGGCGGCTATTCCTACTGGGCGCTGCCGAAGGAGGGCGAGCCCGACATCGAGATCCCTGCGCTCTTCGTCTCGGTGCCCTTCCCCGGCATCTCGGCGGCGGACGCCGAGACGCTGCTCGTCAAGCCGATGGAGACGGAGCTTTCCGATCTCGACGGGCTCGACACCATGACCAGCACCGCCGCCGAGGGCTACGCCGGCGTCGCTCTCGAGTTCGAGTTCGGCTGGGACAAGTCCAGGACGCTGGCCGACGTGCGCGACGCGATGAACACGGCCGAGGCCGAGTTCCCGGAGGGCTACGAGAAATACTCCATCAACGAGATCAACTTCTCCGAGTTCCCGATCCTCATCGTGAACCTGACCGGCCCGGTACCCGAGCGCACCATGTTCCGCGTCGCCCGGGACCTTCAGGACCGGCTGGAAGGGCTCGACTCCGTTCTGGAAGCCGGGATCGCCGGCAACCGCGACGAGATGCTCGAGGTGGTGATCGACCCGCTGCGCCTCGAGGCCTACAACGTCACCGCGGCGGAGCTCGTCAACGTCGTGCGGAACAACAACCAGCTCATCGCGGCCGGCGAGGTCGAGACCGACCAGGGCGCCTTCGCGGTGAAGATCCCGTCGAGCTTCGACGATCCGCAGGACGTCTACGAGCTGCCGGTCAAGACCAACGGCGAGCGCGTGGTCACGCTGGGCGACATCGCCACGATCAACCTCACCTTCGAGGACCGGGAGGGGACCGCCCGCTTCGACGGCGCGCCGACCGTGGCGCTGCAGGTGGTCAAGCGCAAGGGCTTCAACATCATCGACACGGCCGCCGAGGTGCGCGCGCTCGTCGCCGAGGCGGAGGCCGACTGGCCGCCCGAGCTGCGCGCGGCGGTGGAGGTCGGCACGTCCAACGACAGCTCGCGCGAGGTGGCCTCCATGGTCAGCCAGCTCGAGGGCTCGGTGCTGACGGCGGTGGCGCTGGTGATGATCGTCGTGCTCGCCTCGCTCGGCACGCGGGCGGCGCTGCTCGTGGGCTTCGCGATCCCCACCTCCTTCCTGCTCTGCTTCGCGCTCCTCGCGGTGATGGGGGTGCCGGTCTCGAACATCGTGATGTTCGGCCTGATCCTCGCCGTCGGCATGCTGGTGGACGGGGCGATCGTGGTGGTCGAATACGCCGACAAGCGCATCCGCGAGGGCTCCGGCCCGATGCGCGCCTATGTCGAGGCGGCCAAGCGCATGTTCTGGCCCATCGTCTCCTCCACGGCGACGACGCTCTGCGCCTTCCTGCCGATGCTCTTCTGGCCGGGCGTGCCGGGCGAGTTCATGGGGATGCTGCCCGTCACGCTCATCTTCGTCCTTTCGGCCTCGCTGGTCGTGGCGCTGGTCTACCTGCCGGTGATGGGCGGCGTGGGCGGGCGGCTCAGCCGCTGGTTCGGCCGCGCCTCGGACGCGCTGCGCCGCAGCCTGCCCTGGGCCGTGCGCGCGGCGCTGGTGCCCGCGGCGCTCTACGCGCTCTTCCTCGGCGCGATGCAGGTGCTGAACCCGGGTTACCTTTTCGGCGGCACGCCGCCGCTGCCGGGCCCCTGGGGCGCGCTGCCGGGTGTCGCGCTTTTCCTTCTCTCCGCCGTGGCGCTTTCCATCACGATGGGGGCGGCGAAGGTCCATCTCGGCCGCGACCGCATCCGCGCCGGGCGCCGCCGGACGCCCTTCGGCCATCTCATCCGCTTCGTGACGGGCAATGCCGTCATGCCCATCGTCGCGATCGCCGGGGTGATCGCCTTCGTGATGGGCGTGTTCTCCTATTACGGGGAGCACAACAGAGGCGTGGAGTTCTTCGTCGAAAGCGAGCCCGAACGCGCCATCGTCTATGTCAAGTCGCGCGGCAACTTCAGCCTCGCCGAGAAGGACGCGATGGTGCGCGAGGCCGAGGCGATCGTGCTGTCCCACCCGGCGGTGCGCTCGGCCTTCGCCTTCGCCGGCGAGGGCGGGCTCAACTCCAACACCGGCGGGGCGGAAGCGCCCAAGGACACGATCGGGCAGATCCAGCTCGAGACGATCCCGTGGGAAGACCGCCCCGACGCGCGCGCGACCGGCAGCTTCCTCGGGCTTTTCGACTACGGCTACAGCGTGAAGGATCCGGCCTTCGACGGCGACACGGTGCTTGCCGAGATCTCGGCCGAGCTCGACCGGCTGCCCGGCATCGACGCCGAGATCCTCGAAAGCACGGGCGGGCCCGCCTCGGCCAAGCCGGTGCACCTGCGCCTCAAGGGCGACGATTTCGAGCGGCTCGTCGAGGCCGCGGGGACGGTGCGCGAGAAGTTCGAGGCGACCGAGGCGCTCACCCTCGTCGAGGACACGCGCCCCCTGCCCGGCATCGACTGGGAAATCGACGTGGACGTGGAGAAGGCGGGCCGCTTCGGCGCCGACGTCGCCACGGTGGGCGCGATGGTCCAGCTCGTCACCCGGGGGCTCTTGCTGGACACGATGCGCGTGCCCTCCTCCGACGAGGAGATCGAGATCCGCGTGCGCCTGCCGGAAGAGGACCGCGTGCTCTCCACCCTCGACACGCTCCGCGTGCGCACCGGGGACGGGCTCGTGCCGCTCGCCAACTTCATCACCCGCGAGCCGGTGGAGAAGCTGGCCGAGATCACGCGCGTGGACCAGACCCGCTACCTCGACGTGAAGGCGGACGTGGCGCCGGGCCTCGTGCGCGTGACAGGCGGGGACGGCACGGATCTCGGCCTGCACGGGGCCGATACCGCCGAGGCCCGGATCGCCGCGGCGGCCGGGGCCGGCTCGGCCTGGGACGGGGCGACCGCCGCGGCGGTCAACGCCAACGAGCGCATCGCCGTCCTGACCGAGTGGCTGGAGAGCGACCCGCTGCCCGGCGGCATCTCCTGGGAGTGGACCGGCGACCAGGAGGAACAGGCCGAGAGCGGCCAGTTCCTGATGAAGGCCTTCGCGGGCGCGCTGGGGCTCATGTTCATCATCCTGCTGGCGCAGTTCAACAGCTTCTACAACGCGGTCCTCGTGCTGATCGCGGTGGTTCTCTCCACCACCGGCGTGCTGATCGGCATGGTGGTGATGGAGCAGCCCTTCTCGATCATCATGACCGGCACCGGCATCGTCGCGCTGGCGGGCATCGTCGTGAACAACAACATCGTGCTCATCGACACCTACCAGGACTACGCGCGCTACATGCCGCGGCTCGAGGCGATCACCCGCACCGCCGAGGACCGGCTGCGCCCGGTGCTGCTCACCACGATCACCACCATGGCGGGCCTCGCGCCGATGATGTTCGGCCTGTCGCTCGACTTCATCGGCGGCGGCTACTCGATAGACGCCCCCGCCGCGCTGTGGTGGAAGCAGCTCGCCACCGCGGTGGTCTTCGGGCTCGGGATCGCCACGGTGCTGACGCTCGTCGTCACGCCGGCGGCGCTCTCGCTCCGCGTCTGGGTCGTGACCTACGTGCAGTGGATCGCGCGCCTTCTCGCCCGCATCGGCGCCGGGCGATCCAGCCAGCTGGCGCGCGACTGGGCGCTGCGCCGCGCCGCACGCCGCCTCGGCGCCCCGGAGATCATCTGGGACGAGGGCGCCCCGGCCCCCGTGCCGGCCGGAGATGCGGTGGAACCGGATGCGCCGGCCGAGTCGCCACGCCTTGCCGATCTGCAGCGCGTACTTGACGCGACTCGCCGCGGCGGCGACGAAGGGGACGGCGGCGGCGACGACAAGCCGCTTCGCGCGGCAGAGTAGCCGCGGCACCCGGAAGGGAGGGGCATCCCATGGAGTTCTCCAGCATCCTCGCCATGCTGCTCGTCGGCCTGGTGGCCGGCTGGCTCGCCGGCACGCTCGTCAGGGGCGGCGGCTTCGGCCTGCTCGGCAACATGGTCGTCGGCGTGGTCGGCGCGGTGATCGCGGGCTTCCTCTTCCCCGCCCTCGGCTTCGGCGTGGGCGGCGGGCTCATCGTCACGATCCTGCAGGCCACGCTGGGCGCGGTCATACTGCTGGTGTTGATCCGCCTCGTGAAGTCGGCCTGAGCGCCGGGCGCTCACGCCGCCGCGTCACGATCCGCCTGCTGGCGCGCCCAGAGCTGGGCGTAGCGCCCCTGCCGCGCGAGCAACGCCTCGTGGCTGCCCTCTTCCACGATACGGCCGGCCTCGAGCACCACGATGCGGTCGGCGTCGGCGATGGTGGAAAGCCGGTGCGCGATGGTGATGACGGTGCGCCCCTCCCCGGCGCGGCGGAGCGCCTCCTGGATCTCGGCCTCCGTCTCGGTGTCGAGCGCAGAGGTCGCCTCGTCGAGCAGAAGGATCGGCGGATCCTTCAGGAGCGTCCGCGCGATGCCGACGCGCTGCTTCTCGCCGCCCGAGAGCTTCAGGCCGCGCTCGCCCACCTGGGTGTCGTAACCGTCGGGCAGCGCGGCGATGAAGTCGTGGATCTGCGCGGCGCGCGCCGCGGCCTCGATCTCCTCCTGCGTGGCGCCGCCGCGGCCGTAGGCGATGTTGTAGCGGATCGTGTCGTTGAAGAGCACGGTGTCCTGCGGCACCACGCCGAGCGCCGCGTGCAGGCTGTCCTGCGTGACGTCGCGCACGTCCTGCCCGTCGATCCGCACCGCGCCCCCGGTGACGTCGTAGAAACGGAAGAGAAGCCGCCCGATGGTGGACTTGCCCGAGCCCGAGGGCCCGACCAGCGCCACCCGCTCGCCCGCGCCGACATGCAGGGTGATGCCGTGCAGGATGGGCCGGGCCGTGTCGTAGCGGAACGCCACGCGGTCGAACTCCACCGCGCCGCCCCAGATCTCGAGGGCGGGCGCGCCGGGCTTGTCGGCCACTTCCTGCGGCTGCTCGAGAAGGTCGAACATCTCGCCCATGTCCACGAGGCTCTGCCGGATCTCGCGGTAGACCGTGCCGAGAAAGCCGAGCGGCATGGTGATCTGGATCATGTAGGCGTTGACCATGACGAAATCGCCCACGGTGAGCGCGCCGCGCTGCACCCCCACCGCCGCCATCACCATCACGATCACCAGCCCGCCGGTGATCAGGAAGGTCTGCCCGAAATTCAAGAGGGCGAGCGAGGTCGCGGTCTTGACCGCGGCGCTTTCGTAGCCCGCCATCGCGCGGTCGTAGCGGCCGGCCTCCCGCGCCTCGGCGCCGAAATACTTCACCGTCTCGAAATTGAGCAGCGAGTCGATCGCCTTCTGGTTGGCGTCGGTGTCCTGCGCGTTCATCTCGCGCCGCAGCCGCACGCGCCACTCCGTCACCGCGAAGGTGAACCAGACGTAGAGCGCGATTGTGGCGGCCACGACCAGGAGATACCAGACATCGAAGAGGAAGAGCAGGACCACCCCGATCAGCAAGAGCTCCAGGACGAGAGGAAAGATCGAGAAGAGCATGAACCGCAAAAGGAAATCGACACCCTTCACCCCGCGCTCGATGATCCGCGAAAGCCCGCCCGTCTTGCGCGTGAGGTGGTAGCGCAGCGAGAGCCGGTGGATGTGGGTGAAGGTCTCGAGCGCGAGCTTGCGGAGCGCGCGCTGGCCGACCTTGGCGAATACCGCGTCGCGGAGCTGCTGGAAGCCGTTCGACATGAGCCGCGCCATCCCGTAGGCGACGGTCAGCCCCACCGCGCCAAGGAGCAGGTCCGAGGCGCCCTCGCCCGAAAGCGCGTCCACCGCGGCGCTGTAGAGCATCGGCGTGCCGACGGAGACGAGCTTGGCGGCGACCAGCGCGAGCAGCGCCATCGTCACGCGGCGCTTCACCCAGCTCTCGCCCTCGGGCCAGAGATAGGGCGCCACCTTCCGCACGGTCCGCCAGCCCGAGCGGCGCTCGCGCTCCGCGTCCTCGGCGAGAGTCGTGTCGGCGTGCATGGCGGCTCCTTTCGGCTGCGCCGTAGCTAGGCCGGGTGGCGGCGCTTGGCCAGCCCTCTATTGCGGCAGCTTGAAGACCTGGCCGGGATAGATCAGGTCCGGGTCCACGATCTGCCCGCGGTTGGCCTCGTAGACGCGAACGTAAAGCACGCCGCGCCCGTAGTTGCGCCGCGAGATCTCCCAGAGCGTGTTGCCGGGCTGGACCGTGATCGCCCGAACCGCCGTCTCTCCCGGCGCCCTTTCCTCGGCGGCGGCCTCTGCGGCGGCGAGCGCTTCCCGGGACTCGCGCTGGAAGGGCAGTTCGATCCGCGACGCGACCTCGCCCTCCCCGCCGAGCGCATCGAGCCTCAGCGTGTAGACCCCGGCCGCCACGCCCGGCAGGCCGCTCGTCCAGGTTCCGTCCGCCCCGGCCTCGGCCGTGGCGACCGGGCGGTTGTCGATATAGACGCGCAGGAAGCTGCCGGCGGGCGCGCGGCCCGAGAGCCGCACCTCGCCCGCCGCGTCGTAGCTGATCGCGTCGAGCGCGAGGGTGGCGATCCGGTCGGGCGCGGCCGGGCTGGGCGCGCCGCGCTGGATCACCCGCACGCCATCACGCCCCGCGAGGATCACCGACGGCGGGGTTTCGGGTGCGGGCCGCGCCTCGGGGGCTGCGGGTTTCGCCGGGTCGTCCGCGACGGCACGGGGCGCGGGGGCGGCCTCGGCGGGTGCCTCGGTCACCGGTTCCGCCGCGGCGGCCGGTGCGTCCGGCTCGGCGGGGACAGGCCTCTCCTCGGGCGCGGGCGCTGCCGTGTCCGGCGCGAGCGCGAGGGTTTCGGGACCGGGCGCGCCGGGCGTCTCGGCACCCGCCTCCGGCGCTTCCGCGCGCTCCGCCTCGGCCGCGTCACGCGCCGTGGTCGTGCCGTCGGGCGCGGCGGGCGCGGCGGGCCGCAGCGCGGTCGCCTCGCCCTCGGGGGCGGGGACGATGCGGGCGAGATCCGTCTCCGGCGCCTCGCCGGCCGACGGCGCGGGCGGCGCGGCAAGCTCGGTCGCCGCTTCCGGCCCGGCGGCTGGGGGCGCCGTGGCCTCCCCCGTCTCCGGTGTCGGCTCCGGCCTGTCCTGCCGGGGCGCGGCGGCCGCGACCTCCTCGCCGGTCGCGGGCGGCGCGGCAAGCTCGGTCGCCGCTTCCGGCCCGGCGGCTGGGGGCGCCGTGGCCTCCCCCGTCTCCGGTGTCGGCTCCGGCCTGTCCTGCCGGGGCGCGGCGGCCGCGACCTCCTCGCCGGTCGCGGGCGGCGCGGCAAGCTCGGTCGCCGCTTCCGGCCCGGCGGCTGGGGGCGCC
>CAZPCU010000027.1:0-12262 GCA_964585075.1 uncultured Rhodobacterales bacterium | reverse complement strand
GCCGCTCCGGGTCGTCCGGCAAGTCCTCCGGGCGGTACCAGACCGTGCGCCGGGTTTCGTGGTCGTAATAGGGCAGGCCGCGCAGGTCCTGCGGCTCTATGGTGGTGAGGCGGAGATCGAAGAACTCGGCGCCGATCCGCTGCGCGAGGTCCGACACCACCTGCGTCTTGCCGACGCCCGGCCGGCCGTGGAGCATCCAGGACGCGGTGAGCCCGCCCGCGGCCTGGGCGCGCCAGCCCGCTTCCAGCACCTCGAGCGCCTCGCCGGCCGAGACGGTCTGGGCGTTCACGCTCATGCCGGGGCCCTCTCGGCGGGCGTGGCGTCCATCAGCGCGGCGAGGCGCGCATGGGCCGACACGCCTTCCGCGGCGAAGGAGACGTCGCGCAGGAACACGTCCTCGCGCAGGTTGGCGCGCTGGAGCGTGCGCTCGTCGAGCCCGTCCGCGAAAAGCTCGGTGCGCAGCATCTCCTGTTCCGCCCTGTCGAGGGCCAGCACCTCCGCCTGCGAGCCGCCCCGCTGCACCGAGACGAGGGTGAGCGGCGCCACCCGGGCGAGCTCGGACTGCTCGACGACGAGATGCAGATCGCCTTCCGAAAGGCCCCGCCGCGCCGCGATGCGCGAGAGGATCCGCGTGGCGCGAAAGCGCAGCGTGTCGAGGGCGCGGGCGGCGGCGTCCTCGTCGATCACGTCCTTGCGCGCCGCGTCCGAGAGCCGCAGCACCTTCATCTCCACCAGCCCCACGAGCAGCACCATCAGGATCGGCGCCTGGGCGATGGGAAAGGCGAGGCGCGGCCAGATCGCCATGGCCACGAGAAAGGGCGCGAGCGCGCCCAGGTAGCGCAGGATCTGCGTGTCGAAGAAGATGCGCGCCCAGGTGCCGGCAGAGGCCCGCCGGGGCAGGATCGCCACCCGGCGGAAGAGCTTCTTCGGCACGCGCCGGGTTTCCAGCGCGGCGGGGTTGAGCACGGTGTTGGGCGCGACGATCAGCATGGGGCTCCTCGAAGCCGAAGCTAGGGCGGCGCGGGCGGCCGGTCGAGAGCCATGGCGCGGGCTTGCACCGCCCGCGCGCTTCCGGGCAGTCTCGGCCCGGTCTGGACGGCGCGGGCGGGAGGGCGCATGGACTGCATCCTTTGTGTGACGACCATGCGCAACGAGGGCCCCTTCCTGGTCGATTGGGTCGCCCACATGCGCGCCATCGGCGTGACCGACCTGCTGGTCTACACAAACGACTGCGACGACCCGACGGCGCGGATGCTCGATCTCATGGCCCGGGCGGGGGCGCTTCGCCACCTGCCGCAGGACCCGCCGCCGGGCGAGAGCCCGCAATGGCTGGCGCTCCGCGACGCCTGGCGCCAGCCCGAGCGCAAGGCGGCGGACTGGGCGCTGGTGGCGGACGCCGACGAGTATCCCAACATCCACGCGGGCGACGGCCGCCTCGCCGATCTGTTCGCCCGGCTCGACGGGGAGGCCGAGGCGGTGGCGCTGCCCTGGCGGCTTTTCGGGGCCAACGGCCGCGCCCGGCTCGAGGAGGGGGCGGTGCCGGAGCTGTTCACGGCCTCGGCGGCGCCCGAGCAGGATTTTCCCGTCGCGGCAACGCTTTTCAAGACGATCTTCAGGCCCTCGGGGCGGTTCACGCGGTTCGGCGTTCACCGCCCCGGCCAGCGCCGGGGCGAGACGCCCGCCTGGCGGGACGGGGACGGCCGGCCGCTGGCGGGCCATGTGGCGGGCCGGCCCGCGCGGCTTTCGCTCTGGGGCGCGCCGGTGGCCAGGGGGTTGGCGGAGACGAACCACTACTCGCTCCGCTCGGCCGAGAGCTTCCTCGTCAAGCGCGACCGCGGCCTGCCCAACCGCTCGGAGAAGCGGGTGGACCTGCATTACTGGGTGGAGCGGAACTTCAACACGGTGGAGAACGCGACCATCGCCCGCAGCGCGCCCCGGCGCGCCGCCGAGCGGGCGGCGCTCATGTCCATCCCCGGCCTCGCCGCGCTGGAAGAGGAAGCCTATGCCTGGCACCGGGCGCGGTTCCGCGCGCTTCTCCGCGACGCGGCGGGGTATCGGCTCTACGCCCATTGCCTGCTCTCGGCGGCCAGCGCACCTGTCTCGCCCGAGACCGCGCGCTGGCTCGTGGCGCGCTACGGCGAGATCGGGGGGAACTGAGCCCTGGATCAGACGAGCGCGCCCTGGCGGGAAAGGCGCGCGCGGAGCGCCCCGGCGTCGGGCGCCGCGCCATGGAGCGCCTGGAGCGCCGCGGCGGTGCCTGCCGCCTCCCCGGTGGCGAAGCCCGTGCCCATCACCCGGACCGAGCCGTAGGCGCGCGGGTCGGCCCCGATCACGCGCCCGGCATACCAGAGATTGTCCGGCCCCACCGCGCGGATCGCGCCCATGGGGACATGGGCGTAGCCCGCGCCGCCCACGGACTCGTATTCCGGCCGGCCGGCCTCTCCGTGCAGCTCGATGGGCCAGCAGGCCCGCGCGATCCCGTCCTCGCGGAGCCGCCCCGTCACGATGTCGGCATGCGTGATCTCGGCCCGCGCGGCGGGGTGGCGCGTCTCGCGCACGCCGATCTGCGGTCCGGTCTGGGCGAGGAAGGCGCGCTCGAATCCCGGCGTCCCGGCGCGGAGCATCTCCACGAGGGCGAGCGCCATCTCGCGGCCGCGCTGCTCGGCGCGGGTGAGGGCGGCGGTGGAGAGATCGGGCATGTCCCGGTCCACGATGAGCCAGAAGAGATCGGGCGAGCCCGGCACCCGTGTGTAGATGCCCCCGTCGGTGCGGTGGATCGGGTCATGCCCCTGCGCGTTGTAGGACATGACCGCGCGCTTCAGGGCGTCGCGGTCGATCTTCATGTCCGGGTCCAGCCCCCCGATGCGCACGGGCATGGTGTAGGCCTGGATGCGCCCCTCGCCGTCTCCGAGACGGGTCGGCACGCCCGCCGCCCGGGCGAGCGCCGCGTCGCCGCTCGCGTCCACGAAGGCCGGCGCGGCGAGGCGATGCGCGCCGTCGAGCCCGGCGAGGGAGATCTCGGCGATCTCGTCGCCCTCGCGCCGCGCCCCGTCCAGCCGGGCGTGAAGCAGCACCTCGATCCCGTGCGCGGCGCAGACCCGGTCGAGCGCGATCTTGAGCCGCTCGGGGTCCAGCAGGACGATCCAGTTGCCCGTGGTGACGGACTTGTAGGGCGTGCAGGGCACGCCCATGCGGCGCAGCTCCTCCAGCACGATCTCGCCCGCGCCCGCGACCGCGCGGATCGGGTCGTCGCCCTGGTGGAAGAAGCCGCAGTAGCAGAGCACCTGCGCGTTGGTCGCCGCCCCGCCGAGGAAGCCGTATTTCTCGACGAGCGTGACCCGCGCGCCCGCCTGCGCCGCGCCGAGGGCCGCGCCGACGCCGCCCGCGCCGCCGCCGACGACCACGACGTCCGGCCCGCCTACCCGTCGCGCCATGCCAGCAGCCGGCGTTCGGCCCGGGTGATGAGGAAGTTCACGGCGAGGCCCAGGAGCGACAGGATCGCCACCCCCGCCACGAGCTGGTCGGTGGCCATCAGGTTCCCCGCGAGCAGGACATAGGCGCCGATCCCGTATTCCGCGCCGATCATCTCGGCCGCGACGAGCAGGATGATGGCGATCGAGGCGGAGATCCGCATGCCCGAGAGGATGGCGGGCAGGGCGGCGGGCAGCACGATCTTGCGGATGATGTCTGGCCGCGAGAGGCCGAAGCTCTGGCCCATGCGGATGAGCGTCCGGTCCACCGAATCGATTCCGCCATAGGTGGCGATCACCGTGGGGAAGAAGCAGCCGAAGAAGATCGTGGCGACCTTGGAGCCCTCGCCGATCCCGAACCAGATGATGAAGAGCGGCAGGAGCGCGATCTTCGGGATCGGGAAGATCGCGGCGACGAGCGGGGTGAGGCTGGCCCGCGCGATGGAGGAGAGCCCGATCGCGGTGCCCACGACCAGCCCCGCCGTGAACCCCAGGGTGAAGCCCAGGACCAGGCGTTGAAGGGAGGCGCCGAGATGCTTGAAAAGATTGCCGCTCTCCACGAGGTCCATGAAGGCGTCCCAGGCCTGGCTGGGCGCGGGCAGCACGAGCGAGGGGATGACGCCCGCGCGGGAGCCGAGCTCCCATAGCGCGATCAGCGCGACGAAGACGGCGAGGCCCACGAAGCGGCGCGCCTGCGGCGCGAAGCCGCCGCCGCGGAAGGGCACCTCGCGCTCGGGGCGCGACTCCGCGTCGGCGGCCCCGGCCGCGCGCTCCGGCAGGGAGGCGTCGGTCATGGCGTGGCCCCGCCCCGCGCGCCGCGGCGTCCGCGACCGGCGCGGGCGTGCTCGTTCCGGCGCTCAGCCATCGGCGAGCTCCATGTCCGCCGAGGCCGCCTCGTCCCGCATCATCTCCCAGAGCGACTGCTGGATGCGCGCGAGTTCCGGGTCCGAGACCTGCCGGTCCTCGAGCGGCCGGGCGATCTCCACCACCTCGCGGATCTCGCCGGGGCGGCGCGAGAGCACGACGACGCGGTGGCCGAGCCGCACCGCCTCGGCGAGATTGTGGGTGATGTAGCAGGAGGTGAAGCGTTCCCGCGTCCAGAGCTCCTTCAGGTCGTCCATGAGCAGCTCCCGCGTCTGGCTGTCGAGCGCCGAGAGCGGCTCGTCCATCAGGAGCACCGCCGGGTTCACCGAAAGCGCCCGCGCGATCGCCACGCGCTGGCGCATCCCGCCAGAGAGCTGGCGCGGCACGGCCTCGCCGAAATCCGACAGCCGCGTGCGGGCGAGCACGTCGTCGATCCGCGCCTCGCGCTCGGCCCGCGAGAGGGGATGGCCCTCCAGCACCAGCGAGACGTTGCCGCGCACGGTCCGCCAGGGCAGGAGCGCGAAGTCCTGGAAGACGTAGGTGAGCGGGTTCAGGCTGCCCTCGGGCGGCGCCCCCACCTGCACCACGCGCCCCCGGCTCGGCCGCTCCAGCCCGCCGAGCAGGCGCAGCAGGGTGGACTTTCCGCAGCCCGACGGGCCGATGACGCAGGTGATCTCGCCGGCGCGGAAGGTCACGTCGAGCCCGCGCAGCACCTCGAGATCGCCGTAGCGGTGCGAGAGCTTCTCGACGCGAAGGTCCATGGGGCCGGGCTCCGTTGCGGCGCCCGCCCGGGCGGCGGGCCTGGGCGGGCGCGAAGGCGTCGGGACGTCGGTTGCGTCAGTACGCCTCGACGAAGCTGTCGTCCACCAGCTGATCGACGGTAAGGTCGGTTTCCACGAGCCCCTCGTCCTTGAACCACTGCATGTGGGCCGCGACACCCGTCTTGTTGAGCGCGGCGCCCGGGTTCAGATACATGGCGCCCGCCTGGATCGAGGGCGCCGCCGTCTCGAAGGGGCGGTCGGTGTAGACGTATTTGTGGATGAGGCGCGTCATCTCCTCGAGTTCGGCCGGGTCCGCGTTCTCGGCCAGCATCACCCGGTTGAACTCCTCGATGCCGCGGGCGTAGGCGCGGACGAAGCGTTCCACCATGTCGCGGTTCTCCTCGATGTTCTCGACGCTCGTGAAGAGGGTGGAGATCTGGTATTCCGCGTAGTCGTTGAGCCAGCCGATCTCCTGCGCGTCGCCGTTGGCGACCATGGGCTTGGCGACGTGCGGGACCATGATCATCGCGTCCACCTGGCCCGATTTCAGCGCCCCGATCATCGAGCCCACCTTCTGCAGCGGCACGAGCTTCACGTCGGAGAGGTCGTAGCCCTCGCCCTCGGCGATGAAGTTCATCATGTAGTGGAAGGACGAGCCCACCTGCGTCATGGCGAGAGAGCGGCCCTCGATGTCGGCGGGGGTGGTCATCCCGTCCTCCCAAGCCTGGTTCGAGGCCATGATCATCATGCCGTCCACGCCCTTCTTCTCGGAGAGGACCCCGGCCACGATGCGGATCGCGTCCCGCTCGGCGAGGTTCATGAGCCCGCCCGTCACGCCGGCGACGCCGAAATCCACGTCGCCCGAGGCGGTGGCCACGGCGATGGGCTGGGCGGCCTGGAAGAACTCGAAGGTCACGTCCAGACCCTCGTCGGCGAAATAGCCCTTCTCGTAGGCGATGAAGCCGGCCGAATGGCTGGTGAAGCGGAGCGCGCCGAGGACGACCTCCTCGTTTTCCTGAGCGATCGCCACGGGGGCGGCTAGCCCGGCGAACGCGGCGGCGGCGGCGAACCCCGCGGCAAGCCATCGGCGGCGTGTGGTGGCGAGTCCGGTCATCTCTTCCTCCCTGGGTTTTTCGGGCGACCGCTTCGGCGGCTCTTGCCCGGGCCGACACTCTGGACGAGGCCCAAACGGATGAAAACACAACTCTTGGCGAGCCGCCATAGCCCAGGGCTATGCTTTCCACGGAAAGCTTGGCGCGCACGGCTGCGGCTTGCCTTTTCGCCGGGTTGGGGGCAGCTGTTGCAGGAAGTCTCGTGGAGAACCGCCATGGCAAGGCAGCCCATGCTGTCGGTCCGCCAGCTCGAGGTGTTCCGCGCGGTGATCGTGAGCGGCTCGATCTCCGCCGCGTCTACCCGGCTGGGCGTGGCGCAACCGACCGTCACGAACACGATCCGCCGCCTGGAGGACGTGCTGGGCGTCTCGCTGTTCACGCGCCAGGGCGGCCGGCTCGTGCCGACGCGCATGGCCCAGCAGATCTTCGAGGTGGTGAACCCGTCCATCGCGGGGCTCGAGCAGCTGTCCGAGCAGGTGCGCGAGGTGGCCCGGGGCCGCCACGCGACCCTGCGCCTCGGGGTCTCGCCGAGCGTGTCCCAGGCGCTCGGCCCCAAGACCCTCGCGCTCTTCGCGGCGGATTTTCCCGAGGTGCGGCTGCGGATGGACACGCTCTCTCTCAAGCAGGTGCGGGACTATCTCTGGCTCGCCGAGGGCGACTGCGCCATGACGATCTTCCCGGTGGACGAGCCGATGATCGTCTCGCACCGTATCTCCGAGATCGGCATGGTCTGCCTCGTGCCCGCGGATCACCCGCTCGCGGCGCGGGAGAGCGTGGCGATCGAGGACATCGCCGCGGAGCGCCTCATCTTCTTCCACCCCAACACGCCCCACGGCAAGCTGGTGCGGCGCATGTTCGAGGCGCGCGGGATCGAGCCCGACATCGCCATCGAGACCCGCTTCGCGGAGACGGCGGCCCACCTGATGCACGAAGGATTCGGGATCGCGCTCTCGGACGCCCTCACCGCCAAGGGCCTGCGCGAACCGGGCGTGGCCGTGCGCCCGCTCGAGGACAGCCCGCGCCAGCCGGTGCTTCTGCACTATCACCAGGCGACGGCGCAGCGCGCGGAGCTGGCGGCGCTGCTCGACGCGGCGCTCCGGGCCGCGGTGGCGCTCGGGCTGCCCGCCTATGCCGCCACATAGCGCGGCGCTATGGACGACCGCCGCGAATTGCGTGGCGCGGGGCGGGCGGGGGCGGCACTCTCGCCCGCCAGGGGAAGACGGGTCACGCGATGCATCTGGACGCCGGTCAGAAGGGGCTCGTCGCCGCGGCGCATGACCGGGGCCTGCCCGTGGCGCTCTGGCGCGCGCCGGGCGGGCCGTTTCGCGCGATGATCTCCACCGATCCCGCGCCGGCGCCGCGGCCGGTCTTCGGGGCCGGCGCGGCGCAACCCTTCTTCGCCATGCAGCGATTCGACACGGCCGACGCCAATCTCGCCGAGGCGGTGCCCGGGGACATCCTCGCCGAGCCGGGGCTCACGCGCTTCTTCGACGGGAGGGGCCATGCCGCACGGCCGGCCACGGCGGCGCAGGCGGCCCTTCTCGAGGCCGCGCCGGGCGGGCCGCTCCGGGCCGCCGGCGGGCCGAGGCCGGCCGAGGCCGGGCGCGCGGATTACGAGGCGCTGGTGGCGCGGGCGCTCGCGCGGATCGCCGAGGGAACCTGCCGCAAGATCGTGCTGTCGCGGGCGGTCTCGCGGGCGCTTCCGGCCGGGCACGACCTGATCGAGGTCTGCCATCGCCTCGCCGGACTCCACCGCCAGGCCTTCGTCGCGCTGGTGTCCGCCCCGGCGACCGGGACATGGCTCGTGGCCACGCCCGAGACGCTCCTCCGTGCGGAGGAGACGCGGCTCAGCACCATGGCGCTGGCCGGGACGCAGTGGCCCGCCCCCGGCACCGATCCGCGCGTGCTGGACTGGCCCGAGGCGGTGGTGGAGGAACAGCGCCTCGTCGCCGAGGACATCCGGCGCGCCTTCGCCAGCGCCGGAATCGGGAAGGTGGCCGAGACGCCGGCGCGGGGGGTCGCCGCCGGCCCGCTCTGCCATCTGCGAACCGATTTCTCCGCCGCGCTCGACGACGCGGGCGAGCTCGCGCTCGCGGCGCTTCTGCGCCAGCTTCACCCCACCGCCGCCGTCTGCGGGGCCTCGCGCGCGGCGGCGCGTGCCTTCCTGCGCGAGGCCGAGGGCTACGACCGGCGATTCTACACCGGGTTCCTCGGCGCCGTGGGCCTCGACGGGCGGACGGAGCTCTTCGTCAACCTGCGCAGCGCCGAGGCCATCGGCGACCGGCTCTGCCTCTACGTGGGCGGCGGCATCGTCGCCGGAAGCGACCCGGCGCGGGAGTGGCAGGAAACGGTGGAGAAGACCCGCGTCATCGCCGCCGCGCTGTGATCCGGCGGGGCTTGGCGCGCGGCGCCGGACGCTGCTAGATCGGCGCGGTCAGCACGGAGGACGGACATGGCGGACGCGCGGTATGACGTGGTGGTGATCGGGGCCGGGATCGCCGGAAGCTCGGTCGCGGCGGAGCTGGCGGCATCGGCGCGCGTGGCGCTTCTCGAAAGCGAGGACGCGCCGGGCCACCACAGCACCGGCCGCTCGGCCGCGCTCTTCACCATGAGCTACGGGCCGGGGCCGATCCGGGCGCTCTCGCGCCTCTCCGAAAGTTTCTTCCGCGCGGCCGAGGGGCCGGGCGGCCATCCGCTGCTGTCGCCGCGGGGCGTGCTCTTCGTGGCGCGGGACGATCAGCGCACCGCGCTCGACGCCTTCGCCGCAAGCGTGGGCGAGGCCGTCCTGCCGGAGAGCCCGGAGGAGGCGCGCGCGCGGCTGCCGATCCTGAAGCCCGGCTATGCGGCGGCGGCGCTCTACGAACCCGGGGCCGCCGACATCGACGTGGACGCGCTGCACCAGCTCTACCTCCGGCGGTTCAGGGCGGAGGGCGGCACGCTTCTCTGCCGGTCGGAGGTTCAGGGCCTCGCACGGCGCGACGGGCTCTGGGAGATCGACACGCCGGAGGGCCGCATCGCCGCCGGGATCGTGGTGAACGCGGCCGGGGCCTGGGCCGACGAGGTGGCGCGCCGCGCCGGGGTGCGGACGGTGGGGCTTGTTCCCAGGCGCCGGACCGCGGCCATCGTCGCGCCGCCCGGAGACGCCGATCCCGCGGGATGGCCCATGCTTCTCGACGCCGAGGAGCAGTTCTACATGAAGCCCGATGCCGGCAAGCTCCTGGTCTCGCCTGCCGACGCCACGCCCTCTGCCCCCTGCGACGCGCAGCCCGAGGAGCTCGACATCGCCATCGGCGTGGATCGCGTGCAGCAGGCCTGCGACCTGCCGGTCCGCCGGATCGAGCGGAGCTGGGCGGGGCTGCGGAGCTTCGTGGCCGACGGCGTGCCGGTGGCGGGCCATGCCCCCGACGCGCCAGGGTTCTTCTGGCTGGCGGGGCAGGGCGGCTACGGCATCCACACCGCGCCGGGGATGGCGCGCGTCGCGGCCTGCCTCGTGCAGGGACGACCGGTTCCGGAAGACGCGATCACGGCGGGCCTCGATGCGGCGGCGCTCGCCCCCGGGCGGCCCGGGATCGGCTAGCGGCCGCGCGCGAAGAGGCGCCAGGCGGGGCCTTCCGGGGCGGAGGGCAGCGGCGCGCTGCCCGCGGCGGCGAAGCCGGCCTTCTCGAGGATTCGCGCGGAGGCCGGGTTCCCGGGATGGACCTTCGCGGTCAGGCGGGAGAGGGCCGGGTGGCGCGCGAAGCTCGCCGCGACATAGGCGCCCACCATGGCGCTGCCCCAGCCGCGGCCCCAGGCCCGCCGGGCGAGCCAGTAGCTGAGCTCGGCCTCTCCCGCGCGCGTGCGGTCGAAGAGCAGGCGCACCTGCCCGACGGGCACGCCGTCCCGCTCCACCGCCATCACCTCCTGGAGGGGGTCGGCATGCCCGATGGCGATGAGTTCCGCGGCGAGCGCGGGCGTGAGCTCCCCGGGAAAGCTTTCCGGCAGGTGGTCCCAGAGGGCCCGATCGCCGAGGAGCGCGGCCAGGGTCTCCGCCTCGTCGGTCCGCCAGGGCCGCATCCGGTAGGGGGGCGAGAGGATGACGTCGGCGGAAGCCTCCACGCCCGTGGCGTGGGACGTCTCGTGGAAATGCAGATCGAGCGCGTCCGCTGTGTCGAGCGTCACCCAGGCCTGCCGCGCCGGATCCCAGGCGCGCAGGCCCCGGGCCTCGCGTCGGACCGCCCGCGGCGCGGCGCCTGAAGCGCCCGGCGGAGGAATTGCTGCGGCGCCGACCCCTGCGTCGTGCAAACCGAAACCCTGCGTGGTCATGCCGACACTCCGACCGATCCTTTCGCCAGGAATCTGGATGACGCGCTTGAAATGGCAATTCTATGGGCCGAGAAAAAATAATAGGTTTTTCCTATCAGATTGCGGTCCGGTTCCCGCCCCATGTCCAAGAGCCCCACGCTCCAGCAGCTCCGCTACTTCGTCGCCCTCGCGGATACCGGGCATTTTCGCCGCGCGGCCGAGGCCGTGGGCGTGACGCAGCCCTCGCTCAGCCTCCAGATCGGCAACCTCGAGGCGCTGCTCGGCGTGCGGCTGGTGGAGCGCGGACGGCGCGCGCACCTGACGCCCGAGGGCCGGGAAGTCCTGCCGCGGGCCCGGGCGGTGCTCGACGGCGTGGACGGGATCCTGGATGTCTGCCGCGCCGAGGGAGGCGGGATGCCGGGCACGCTCCGCCTCGGCGTCTCCTCGACGCTGGGCCCCTATTTGCTGCCGCGCGTGCTGCGGGAGCTTCGCGCCCAGCATCCCGAGGTCCGCCTGGTGGTCCGGGAGGGCGCGCCGCGCGACCTCGCGGTTGCGCTCGACGAGGGCGTTCACGATCTCATCCTCGCGCAGCTGCCCGTGCAGTCCGCCGAGTTCGAGGTGGCGCGGCTCTTCCGCGAGCCCCTGCTGCTGGTCCTGCCGCTGGATCACCCGCTGGCGGCGCGCGGCGGGCTCGGGGAGGAGGACATCGCGGGGCTCGACGTGCTCTCGCTCGGGCCCGGCTACGCCCTTCACGACATGCTCGTGGAGATATGCGCCCGCGCCGGGGCGCGGCTCCGGCTGGACTACGAGGGCACGAGCCTCGACGCGCTCCGCCAGATGGTCGCGGTGGACATGGGCGTGACCTTCCTTCCCGCGCTCTACGCGCGATCCGAGATCGGGGAGGCCGACCCCGACGTCGCGGTGCGGCCCTATCGCGGCGGTGCGGTGACCCGCTCCATGGGCGTGG
Source organism: uncultured Rhodobacterales bacterium (assembly GCA_964585075.1). Taxonomy (GTDB): domain Bacteria; phylum Pseudomonadota; class Alphaproteobacteria; order Rhodobacterales; family Rhodobacteraceae; genus Rhodosalinus. The sequence continues at coordinate 807 of CAZPCU010000027.1, read as the reverse complement.
CCTGGCGGCGCGGCGCAGGGAAGGCGCCGGCGATGCGGCGCTTCGCGGCGGTCGCGCGGGAGGTGGCGGGGCGCGATTTCCGCGGCCTCATCCGGCGGGAGGGGTGACCGCGCGGCGGATGAGCTCGCGCAGGAGCGGGTTGGGAAAGCGCCGCTCGAGCGTGACGGCATGGAAGGTCTCGGTGATACCGGGCAGCGTCTGCGCCTCCTTCAGCACGCCGGTGGACAGCTCGTCCGTCACCACGATGGGGGGCAGCACGGCGAGGCCCGAATCCGCGCGGGCCATCAGGCGCATCATCGCCATGTCGTCCACCTCGGCGGCGATCTGCGGGCGCAGTTCCAGCCGGTCGCAGAGCGCGTCGAACCCGGTCCGGACGGGGCTGTCGGCGGTGGGCAGGATCACCGGGTGACGGCCGAGCAGCGCGGAGAGGTCGCGCTCTCCGCCGAGCCGGGCCGGCGTGCCCACGAGGCTCACCGCCTGTTCGTCGAGCCGGTGCGAGACGAAGGGCGTCACCGCGTCCTCGGCGGCGGGACGGTTCAGAAGCGCCACGTCGAGGTTCAGCGTGGCGAGTCCCTGCATCAGGTCGGCCGGGCTGCCCGAGCGCAGCACGATCTCCACGTCCGCGCGGCCGAGGAGCGGGCGCAGGAAGTTCAGCGTGAAGTTCCGCGACAGCGTGGCCATCGCGCCCACGCGGAGCGCGCGGCGGGCGCGGCCGGCCTCCTTGAGCGTGTCGATGAGCTCCTCTCCGGCGGCGAAGATCGTGTCGGCGTGATCGAGCGCGATGCGCCCGGCTTCCGTGAGGACGAG
>CAZPCU010000026.1:0-12375 GCA_964585075.1 uncultured Rhodobacterales bacterium | reverse complement strand
TGGAGGTCGGGCCGATCCTCATGGGCATGGGCAACCGCGCCCATATCGTGACCCCGGCCATCACCGCGCGGGGCCTCCTGAACATGGCGGCCATCGCGGGCACGCCGGTCGCGCATTACGGCTGAGGCGAGGCGCTCAGGCGGGCCGCGCGAGCCGTGCGTGAAGCCGGAGCGCGTGGGACGGGTCCGTGGCCGAGACCGGCATCACGGGATCGTAGGCGGCGCGGATCACGCCCGCGATCTCGGGGCGCAGGATCACCGTCCCGTCCTCGGCGCGGGCGAGCGGGGCGGCGTCGGTGAAGGCCGTGTCGGACCAGAGCAGGATCGTCTGCGCCATCTGCGCCAGCGCGAGCGTCTGCACGGGCACCTCGGCCAGCTCCTCGTCGATGCGAAGGAACACGAAGGCCGCCTTGATGCCGCCCTCCGCGTCGAAGCGGAAGAGCCGGTACTGGTTCGCCCCCGTCCGCGAGAGGCGTTCGACCAGCGGGCCGAGATCGGGCACCAGCCGGTCGAGCCCGGGCACCTCGGGCAGCTCCTCCCAGTCCCGGAAGAAGAACACCATGAGGTTCACGCCGAGTTCCGGGTCCGTCTCCGCCAGGGGGTGGCCGGCGAGCGCGGTGAGCGCCTCGGCCGCGCCCTTGACGGTCTCCAGCGTGGGCTCGTCCACGCCGAAGACCACCGGCGCGATGGGCCTGCCCCAGCGCGCGCAGAAATAGCGCCCGTCGGAGCGGGTGAAGAGGGCTTCGATCTCCTGCGCGTCCATGGCCCTCACCTAGACCCTCGGGCGGGAGGCGAAAACCCTCACCCCTCGAAAAGCCCGGGCTGGCCCGGCTCCCGCGGGGCGGGCAGGCCGAGATGCGCCCAGCCCTTGCCGGCGAGCATCCGGCCGCGCGGCGTGCGCTGGATGAGCCCCTGCTGCAGGAGGTAAGGCTCTATCACCTCCTCGATCGCGTCCCGGCTTTCGCTGAGGGCCGCCGCGATCGTCTCGATCCCCACCGGGCCGCCCGCGTAGTTCTCGGCGATCAGCCGGAGATAACGCCTGTCGGCCCCGTCGAGGCCGAGCCCGTCCACCCCGAGCCGCGTGAGCGCCCCGTCGGCGAGGCTTCGGCTCACGCGGCCGTCGCCCTCCACCACGGCGAAATCGACGACCCGCCGCAGGAGGCGGCCGGCGATGCGCGGCGTGCCGCGCGCGCGGCGCGCGATCTCTTCGGCGCCGTCGGAGTCGATGGCCACGCCGAGCTTCACCGCGTTGCGAGAGACGATCTCGCACAGCTCGGCCACCTCGTAGAACTGAAGCCGGGTGGGGATGCCGAAGCGGTCGCGGAGCGGCGTCGTCAGAAGCCCCAGCCGCGTGGTCGCGCCGACGAGGGTGAAGGGCTGCAACTCGATCCGCACGGTCCGCGCCGCCGGCCCCTCGCCGATCACGAGGTCGAGCTCGAAATCCTCCATCGCGGGGTAGAGCACTTCCTCGACCACCGGATTCAGCCGGTGAATCTCGTCTATGAAGAGGACGTCGCGCGCCTCGAGATTCGTCAGGATCGCGGCGAGGTCGCCTGCCTTGGCGAGAACCGGGCCCGAGGTCATGCGGAAGTTCACGCCAAGCTCGCGCGCCATGATCTGCGCGAGCGTCGTCTTGCCGAGGCCGGGCGGGCCGTGGAACAGCGTGTGATCCATCGCCTCGCCGCGCGAGCGCGCAGATTGCACGAACACCCTGAGATTCGCGCGCGCCTCGGCCTGGCCCACGAACTCGTCGAGCGAGAGGGGGCGGAGCGCGCGGTCGGCGTCCTCGGGGCGCCGGTCGGGGCGAAGCGTGGGGTCGGGGCCCGTCATGGTCGCGGCTCCGGGCGGCTGTCAGGCGCGGCGAGGGGCGGGCGGCGGCGCGGCATCGCTCAACCACCGGGAGCCAGGCGCCGAAGCGCGGCGCGGATGAGGGCGGCGGTGTCGGCCTCCGGCGCCTCTCCAGCGGCCTGCGCCACGGCCTGGGCGGCTTCCCCGGGCGTGTAGCCCAGATTGCCGAGCGCCGAGAGCGCCTCCGCCTGCGCGCCGGGGGCTTGCGCCGCGGGCGCCGGCGCGGGGGAGGGCGCCGCCGTGGCAGGCTCCGCCGCCGGCTCCGGTGCGGCCGCGGGCGCCTGCGCGCCCGCGGCGAGCGCCATCACGGCGGGGGCCTTGTCCTTGAGCTCGTTCACCACGCGCTGGGCGGTCTTGGGGCCGATGCCCTTCGCCGCCTTGATCGCCGTCCAGTCGCCGAGCGCCACGGCGCGGCTCACCCCGTCCGCGCCGAGCGCGCCGAGGATCGCGAGCGACGCCTTGGCGCCCACGCCCTGAACGCTCATCAGGAGGCGGTGCCACTCCTTCTCGGCCAGCGTCAGGAAGCCGTAGAGCTGGAGGAGATCCTCCCGCACGAGGAGGTCGGTCCAGACCGCCGCCGCCTCTCCGGGCCCGGGCAGGGCGGCGAGCGTGCGTTCCGAGCAATGCACGACGTAGCCCACGCCGCGCACGTCTATCAGCACGTGATCCTCCGAGCGGTACTCGATCCGTCCCGCGAGGCGCCCGATCATGCGCCGATCCCCGCCGCCGCGCGGAGGCTCCGGCCGCGCGCGTGATGGGCGTGGCAGATGGCGACGGCGAGCGCGTCCGCCGCGTCCGCGCCGGCGAGATCCACGCCCGGAAGCTGGAGCCGGACCATGTGGGCGATCTGTTCCTTCTGGGCATGGCCCACGCCGACGACCGTCTTCTTGACCTGGTTGGGCGCGTATTCGCCGACCTCGAGCCCGGCGCGCGCGGCCACGAGGAGGGCGACGCCTCTGGCCTGCCCGAGCTTCAGCGTGCCCGCGCCGTCCTTGTTCACGAAGGTCTGCTCCACCGCCGCGACGTCGGGGGCGAGACGGGCGATCACGTCGGCCAGCTGGTCGTGCAGCGCGAGCAGGCGGGCGGCGAGGGTGCCGTCGCCCGAGCGGCAGATCCCGTTTCCGAGATGGGAGAGTCGGCTGCCCGAGACCTCGATCACGCCCCAACCGAGGTTGCGCAAGCCCGGATCGATCCCGAGAACCCGCATTTCGCCCTGCTCTTGTTGCCTTTCGGCGTCACTAGCACGAAACGCGAACATGAGCCAAGCGCAAAGGCGCCGGTCACGGTTCCGACATGAAAGCTTACCCGCGCGACGCGCGGCGCCGGAAAGCGACATTTCCGGGGCCGGAAGCGACGCCTGCGGTGGCAAATTCTTGTCGATATTCCAACGACTTGTGCGCATCGAAAGCTATGCGGAAATCGCATGGGACCCATGCCTTTCCAGCGGCTTGCGGAGCGGGGGAGACGGGCATAATTCGCCCCTCGGAGGCATCGCGTCTCGCCTCAACTTTGAAGAAGGAACGCAGGTATGGCTGCATTCGACACCAACCGCCCGCAAATCGGATCGGCTGGCAATGCCGGCCGTATCGCTCTTGGCTTCGCTTCCATGTTCGGCACGCTCGCGGCATGGAACGACGCACGCATGACCCGCAAGGCGCTCTCGCGCCTCAGCGATCGCGAACTGGACGATATCGGCCTGAGCCGCGCCGACATTGACACGGTGAGCGCACGCCGCTTCTGAGCGTCGGAACTCCCCGTCGTCGTGGGCACGACGAAAGAGCCGCGTCACCACCCCGGTGGCGCGGCTTTTTCATGCGCGGCGCGCTCAGAAGATGCGCGACCAGGCCGTCTCCGCGATCCAGACGGTCAGCGGATCGGCCTGCATGAGCCACGCGCCCGCCTGCTCCACCACCGTGCCGGACTGGAGCGCCGCGAGACGTGCTTCGTAGGTTTCCGCGCCGAGATGCGTCAGCACGAGCGCCTTGAAGGCGAGGAAGCCGGCCGCGAGCATCAGGAGCCCGCGCAGCGGCAACCGGGGCGCGCGTCGGCGCGGCCGGTAGCGGACGAGGCCGCTGTCGTCCACGACTGCGACGCGGCCGCGCGACATGCGCTGGTGCTTGCGCTCGATGCGCCGCAACCTGCGGTCGAACTCGAGAAAGGCCATGGCAGCCTCCGGTTTTGTGCCCCCACCGGAGTGTCACATCTTTAGGTCGGAATTGTGGCGAAAATGGGGAGGTGCGCGTCAAAGCGTTGAATTGCAGGGGCGAATTATGGCGTGCGCCGGAGACAAAGCGTCGTCCATTCCACAATTCCTTCTGAGGAAACGAGATTGAAGCCGGCGCGTGAATAAACCTCCGTGACCTCCTCGGCCTGTTCGTCGAGAATCCCCGAGAGAATCACATGGCCTCCGGGCGCCGTCCGCGCGGCCATGTCCGGGGCCAGCGCGACGAGAGGCCCCTTGAGGATATTGGCCAGAACCAGGTCGAACGGCGCGGCGGTCGCGAGGGACAGGTGATCGAACCCCGCGGCCTCGACCAGCGTCACGCGGCGCTGGAGGCCGTTTGCCGCGAGGTTGGCGGCGGCCACCTCGATCGCGACCGGGTCGATGTCGGAGGCGATCACCGTCGCGTCCGGCCATAGACGCGCCGCCGCCATGGCGAGAACCGCCGTTCCGCAGCCGATATCGGCCACCGCGGAGGGCGCGACGCCGTCGCGGGCCAGCGCGTCGAGCGCGGCGAGGCAGCCTTGCGTCGTGCCGTGGTGGCCCGTCCCGAAAGCCATGGAGGCCTCGATCAGGAGCGCCTCGGCGCCTTTGGGCACCTTGTCCGCGTCGTGCGCGCCGTGAACGAAGAAGCGCCCGGCCCGCACCGGAGAGAGTTCCCGGCGAACCTTGGCCACCCAGTCGGTCTCGGGCAGTTCCGAGACGGCGAAGGGCCGCGCGCCATGGGCCGCGGCCAGGAGCGCCAGCGCCACCTCGTCCGGCGGCGCGTCGAAATAGCCGCCCACCTCCCAGAGCCCCGAGCCGTCCTCGATCTCGAAGACGCCGACGCCGCTCGGCGCGGGCTCCAGCGTCTCCAGGGCGGCGCCGAGCGCCTCGGCGGCCTCGCGGCCCGGCAGGGTCGTGAGCGCGGTGAAAGTGGGCATCAGCGCCTCCTGTAGCGGTTCGGGTCGCGGTAGGCGCGGCGGGTGGCGAGGTCAAGCACGGGGCGGGGACCGGCGTCGAGGCGGCGGAGGAAAAGCCAGCCCCAGAGGCCCGCCGCGGCGCCCACGAGCACGCCCACGAGCGCCTGGGCGTAGATCACGCCCGCCGCGCCCAGCACCGCGCCGAGCCCCGCCGCGGCGGGATAGGTGAGCACGCCGTCGCGCAGCCAGTTGACGAGCGTGGCCCGGCCCGGCCGCCCCAGGCTGTTGAAGGCGGCGTTGGCGACGAAGAGCGCGCCCGAGACCGCGAAGGCGCCGGCGCCGAGATGCGTGAAGGCGCGGAGCACCCGCGTGCCCTCCGCGTCGAGCTTGAAGCCCTGCGCCACGAGTCCGCTGGTCGCGGCGAGCACGGCCCAGGCGACGAGCGCGTAGCCCGCCGCGAAGAGGAGCGCGTCGCGATAGGCGCTGCGCAGGCGCGGGTAGAGCCCCGCCCCGTAATTCTGCCCGAAGATGCCGCCGATCGCGCCCGCGAGCGAGAAGAGCCCGCCGAAGGCCACCACCGTGAGGCGCGAGACCACCGCCCAGGCGGCGACCGCGCTTTCGCCGAAACCCGCGATCACGGCGGTGATGACGTAGTTGCCGAAGGGCGTGGACATCTGCGTGGCGATGGCCGGAAGCGCGACAGCGAAATAGGCGCGCCAGGTCTCGCGCAGCGCGTGGAGCCGCGGGCGCGCCATCAGGTCGTGGGCGCGGATCGCGAAGAAGAGGCCCATGCCGCAGAGCACGGCGCGGGTGATGACCACCGAGGCCGCCGCGCCGTCGAGGCCGAGGCCCATCCGGTAGATCAGCACCGGGTCGATCACGAGCGCCACCGAGCCCGATATGAGCGTGACGTACATCGCCCGCGCCGCGTCGCCCTCCGCGCGCAGCGCGGCGGTCGCCACCATGCCGGCGGCCATGAAGGCCAGCGACGGCACCGAGAGCGCGAGGTAGCGCGCGGCGAGCCGCGCGGCCTCTCCCTCGGCGCCGGCGAGGGCCACGAGCTCGTGGCGGAAGCCCACGACGACGGCCGCGACCCCCGCCTGAGTCGCCACAGCGAGCACCGCCGCGGCGCTCGCCTGTTCCCGCGCCGCGGCCCGGTCGCCCATGCCGATGCTCCGCGAGACGAGCGCCGTGGCGGCGATCATGAGGCCGACGCCCGAGGAGACGGAGAAGAACTGGATTGCGAAGGCGAAGCCGATGGCCGCCATCAGCACGGGTTCGCTCAGCCGCGAGATCCAGAAGAGGTTGGCCGCGTCCACGAGGAAGACGAAGGTGATGCCCGTGGCCCCGGTGAGCGTCATGCGCACCACGTGGCCCATGGTCGGCCCGGAGAGGAACCGCCCCTGCGCCCCGGTCACGGCGTCACTCCGCGGGCGCGGGAAGCGGGCGCGCCAGCACCGTCTCGTTGCCGGGCTCGGGGTGGCGCGGGATCAGCGTGGCCAGCAGGAAGGAGATCCCCGCCATGCCGGCGGCGAGGCCGAAAACCGTGCCCGGCGACACGAGCCAGAGATAGCCGAGCGCGGCGGGCAGGAACACCGCCGCGATATGGTTGATGGTGAAGGCGACCGCGGCGGTGGGCGCGATGTCCCCCGGATCGCCGATCTTCTGGAAATAGGTCTTGAGCGCGAGCGCCATGGCGAAGAGCACGTGGTCGAGCACGTAGAGCGCCGCGGCCAGCGCGACACCCCAGCCGAACCAGTAGATGCCGCCATAGGCGAGGAAGACGCAGGCGAGCCCCGCGTATTCCACCATCAGCGCGCGCCGCTCGCCCCAGCGCGCCACCGCCTTGCCGATGAGGGGCGCGCAGAGGATGTTCACCGCGAGCGTCACCAGGAAAAGCCCGGCCACGTGGTGCACCTCGAAGCCGAAGCGCTCCACCATCATGAACCCCGCGAAGACGACGAAGATCTGGCGCCGCGCCCCCGACATGAACTGCAGCGCGTAGTAGAGCCAGTAGCGCCGGCGCAGGACCATCCGCTTCACCTGCGGGTTCGGCGCCTCGAACTGCGGGTAGAGGAACATCGCGAGCAGCGCGAGCGCGAGCGTCGTGCCCCCGGCGGCGAGATAGACCGCGTTGTAGCTCAGATCGAAGGCGCGCCAGGTGAGAACGAGCGCGGCGTAGGAGACGAGCGTCGCGCCCGATCCCGCGGCCACGAGCCAGCCGAGGATCTGCGGCGCACGATCCTTGGGCAGCCATTGCAGCTGGAGCGACTGGTTCACCGTCTCGTAGTAGTGGAACCCGATCGAGGAGAGCATGGTGACCACGAGAAGCCCGCCGAGACTGGGGAACCATGCGGTGATCGCGGTGGCCGCGCCGAGGAGCACGAGAGAGACCAGCGCCAGCACCTGCTCGCGGATGAACATGATGAGCGCGATCACCCCGACGGCCAGGAAGCCCGGGATCTCGCGCACCGTGTGCAGCCAGCCGATGTCCGAGCCGTCGAAGCCCGCCATCTCGACAACGAAATTGTTCAGAAGCGCCGACCAGGTGGCGAAGGCGATGGGCATCGCCGCGGCCATGAGGAACAAGAGCGCGACCGGCCGCCGCCAGGCAGGCAGCCTGTCGGCGTGCGCGAGCGGCACCTTGGCCATTCTGGTGCGGGAAAGGCGCATGGACCGGCTATACGCCGCGCCGCGCGTCTTGGCGAGAGGGCGCGGCGCGGGCGCCGCGCGGCCTATTCGGCGGAAACGGCCGCGGAGAAGATGTAGTCCACGTCCGCGAAATGCGCGCGGGGGAAGCCGTAGGCGAAGCGGAGGCCCTCCGGCCCGGCCTCGACCCCGTGCTCGGCGCGGGGCGGGATGTAGATCGCCACGCCCGGCGCGATCCGGTGGGCTTCGCCCTCGATCTCGACCGTGCCCTCGCCGGCAAGGCCGAAGTAGAACTCGGGCGGGCCGTGGCGGTGGGGCTCCAGCCGGTCGCCCGGGCCGAACTCCGCCACGCCGAGCACCATCTCGTCGCTCGGCGTGCGGTCGGCACAGATGAGCGTGCGCCAGCGCACGGTCCCGAAGCCGCCCGCCTGGTCGTGCTCGAGCGGCGCCTGGGCGCAATCGACCACGACGGGCGCCAGAGGCCGCACCTCCTTCGCGCCGGCGATGACCTCCTCGATGTTCTGCAACTCGCTCATCCAGCGACTCTCCCTGCGCCCGTATCGGCGCAATTAGGGCGGGCCGATTCCTGCAGCGCGCCTGCACGCGACACGCCCGGAGTCGTTTTCGCGCCGCCGGGGCCGCCGCACGCCGACGGGGCGCCCGGTCTGATCTGCATCAAGGCGCGGCAGCCACCCCGTGGGCAATGTCGCGCGCATCAACGCGGGCGCGAGGAGGGCGCAGGCCATGGACATCATCCCGCTTGTGGAGCGGATCGGCGAGGGGCCCACGGCGGCGCTCTTCGGGCTGGCAACGGGCGCGATCTTCGGCGTGGCGGCGCAGCGCTCGCGCTTCTGCCTGCGGGCGGCGACCGTGGAATTCGCGCGGGGCGCGATGGGCGACAAGGTCGCCGTCTGGCTGCTGACCTTCTCCACCGCCCTCGTCTGGGTGCAGGCCGCCGCGCTCATGGGCTTCATGCGGCCCGAGGACGCGCGGATGATGGCGGTGCCCGGAAGCTGGTCGGGCGCGATCATCGGCGGGCTGATGTTCGGCGCCGGCATGGTGCTCGCGCGCGGGTGCTCGGGGCGGCTGCTGGTGCTCGCGGCCACGGGGAACCTGCGGTCGGTCGTCTCGGGGCTGATCTTCGCGGTGGTGGCGCAGATGGCGCTTTCGGGCTGGCTTTCGCCCGCGCGAGACAGGCTCGCCGCGCTCTGGATCACCGAGGGCGGGCAGAACGTGAACCTGCTGACCTGGGCGGGGCTGCCGCAATGGGGCGGGCTGGCGCTCGGCGCGGGTTTCGCTCTCCTCGCGCTCGAGATCGCCCGGCGCAACCGCATCGGCGCCTCGCGGCTCGTCTTCGCCTCCGGCGTGGGCTTCGCCGTGGCGGTGGGCTGGGTCTTCACCTTCGCGCTCAGCCAGATCGCCTTCGACCCGGTGCCGATCGAGAGCGTCACCTTCACGGGGCCCTCGGCCAACACGCTGATGTTCACGCTCGAAAGGGCCGCCGCGGTCCTGACCTTCGACATCGGGCTCGTGCCCGGCGTCTTCCTCGGCGCCTTCGTCGCGGCCTGGTGGGCGGGCGAGCTGAAGTTCCAGGGCTTCGAGAACGAGATCAACATGCGCAAGGCGATGATCGGCGCGGCGCTGATGGGCTTCGGCGGCATGCTGGCGGGGGGCTGCGCCATCGGCGCGGGCGTCACCGGCGGCTCCATCTTCGTGGCCACGGCCTGGACCGCGCTCTTCTGCATGTGGATCGGCGCGATGCTGACCGACCTGCTCGTGGATCAGCGGGGGCTGGCGCAGCCGGCCTGACCGGGGGCGCGTTCAGAAGAAGCTCTGCGGGTCCACGTCCACGGCGAGGCGCAGCTCGCCCTTCACCGGGAACTGGCCCACCCAGTCGGCGAGCGCGGGTTGCAGCGCCGTGCCCTTCGGCGCCTTCACCAGCAGCCGCACGCGGTGGCGGCCGCGGATGCGCGCGATGGGCGCGGGAGCGGGGCCGAAGACCTGCGCGCCCACGCGGCGGAGCGGCGCGTCGGCACGCACGAGCGCGGTGCCGAGATCGAAGAGTTCCTGCAACTCCGGGCCCGAGAGGATGATCCCGGCCATGCGGCCATAGGGCGGCATGCCCGCGGCCTGCCGCTCGGCCGCCTCGGCGCGCCAGAAGCCCTCCTCGTCGCCGGCCAGGATCGCGCGGATCACCGGGTGCTCGGGCTGGAAGGTCTGGAGAAGCGCCGTGCCCGGCCGCTCCGCCCGGCCCGCGCGCCCCGCGACCTGGCGCATGAGCTGGAAGGTGCGCTCGGCCGCGCGCAGATCCGACCCCTGCAGCCCGAGATCCGCGTCGATCACGCCCACCAGCGTCAGCAGCGGGAAGTTGTGGCCTTTCGCCACGAGCTGCGTGCCGATCACGATATCGGCGCCGCCCTCGGCGATGCGCTCGATTTCCGCCTTGAGCGCGCGGGCGGAGCCGAAGAGGTCCGAGCTCAGCACCGCGAGGCGCGCGTCGGGGAACCGCTCCGCCGTCTCCTCGGCCAGCCGCTCGACACCCGGCCCCACCGCCGCCAACCGGTCCTCGGCGCCGCAGGCGGGGCAGGCGGCGGGGATGGGCTCGCTCTCTCCGCACTGGTGGCAGACGAGGCGCTTGAGGAAGCGGTGCTCGACCATCCGCGCATCGCAGTGCTGGCAGCCGATCTGGTGGCCGCAGGCCCGGCAGAGCGTGACCGGCGCGTAGCCGCGGCGGTTGAGGAAGAGCATCGCCTGCTCGCCCGCCGAGAGCCGCGCCTCGACCGCACGCGCCAGCGTGGGCGAGATCCAGCGGTTCGCCGGCAGCGTCTCGGCGCGCATGTCGATCGCGCGCATCTCGGGCAGGGCGGCGGGGCCGAACCGCGCCGTCAGGTCGAGCCGCTCGTATTTCCCGGCCTCGGCGTTCGCCCATGTCTCGAGCGAGGGCGTGGCCGAGGCGAGCACCACCCGCGCGCCCGCGATGGAGGCGCGCAGCACCGCCATGTCGCGGGCGTGGTAGAGCGCGCCTTCCTCCTGCTTGTAGGAGGTGTCGTGTTCCTCGTCGACGACGACGAGCCCGAGGTCGCGGAAGGGCAGGAAGAGCGCCGAGCGCGCGCCCACGACCATCGGTGCCGCCCCTTCGCCCGCCATGCGCCAGACGCGGCGCCGCTCGGCCATGGTGACGCCCGAATGCCACTCGGCGGGCCGCGCGCCGAACCGCGCCTCCACTCGCGCGATGAACTCGGCGGTGAGCGCGATCTCGGGCAGAAGCACCAGCGCCTGCCGTCCCTGCCGCAGGCACTCGGCCACCGCCTCGAGATAGACCTCCGTCTTGCCCGAGCCGGTCACGCCCTTGAGGAGCGTCGTGCCGTAGCCGCCGGCGCGAAGCCCGGCGCGAAGGGCGTCGGCCGCGCGGGCCTGGTCTTCTGTCAGCGGCTTGCCGGGCGCGTCGGGGTCGAGCCTCGGGAAAGGCATGTCGCGGGGCGTGTCCACCTCGTCGATCGCGCCCTGCGCGACGAGCCCCTTGATAACGGAGGCGGAGACTCCCGCCGCCTCCGTCAGCTCCTTCAGGGTAAGGCCCGGCTGCGCCTCCAGCGCCTCGAGCGCCCGGGCGCGGGCGTCGGTCATGCGGGCGGGCTCCGCGGCGCCGGGCATGTAGAGCTTGCGCATGGAGGGCGGATCGCCGAGCCCCGGCACGCGCGTGGCCAGCCGGAGCATCGCGGGCAGCGGCGTCAGCGTGTATTCGCCCGCCCTTATCAGGAAGCTCCGCAAATCCTCGCGCATCGGCGCGGCGTCGAGCACGCGGTTGACCTGCCGCAGCTTCGCGGCGGGAAAGCCGCCTTCGCCCGGGCCCCAGATCACGCCCAGGACCCGGCGGGGGCCGAGCGGCACCTCGACGAAGGCGCCCGCCCAGCAGCCGCCCTCGGGCGCGAGGTAATCGAGGACGCGGTCGAGCGGCTGGGTGGTCAGCACGCCCACGCGCGCGCCTTCGTCGAAGAAGGAGGGCCGGTCGCCGGTCGGGGGTTTGCTCATCGTGACGACTGGAGTAAACGCGGGGGCGACCGAGGCCAAGCCGCCTCACGCCATCCCAGGGAGCGCGCGCATGAAATTCTTCGTGGACACCGCCGAGATCGACGCCATCGCAGAGCTCAACGCGCTCGGCATGGTGGACGGGGTCACCACCAACCCCTCGCTCATCATGAAGTCCGGCCGCGACATCCGCGAGGTTACGAAGGAGATCTGCGAGATGGTGGACGGCCCGGTGAGCGCCGAGACGGTGGCCACCGACGCCGAGGGCATGATCGCCGAGGGCCGCGAACTCGCGAAGATCGCCGACAACATCGCGATCAAGGTGCCGCTCACCTGGGCGGGGCTTCAGGCCTGCAAGGTGCTCTCGGGCGAGGGCCGGATGGTGAACGTCACGCTTTGCTTCTCGGCCAACCAGGCGCTGCTCGCCGCCAAGGCCGGCGCGAGTTTCATCTCGCCCTTCATCGGCCGGCTCGACGACATCAACCTCGACGGGCTGGACGTCATCGCCGACATCCGGCGGATCTACGACAATTACGGCTACGAGACCGAGGTGCTGGCCGCCTCGATCCGCTCGGTGAACCACATGAGCGAATGCGCGAAGATCGGCGCGGACGTGGCCACCGCGCCGCCCGCGGTGATCAAGAAGATGGCCGAGCATCCGCTGACCGACAAGGGCCTCGCCGCCTTCCTCGCCGACTGGGAAAAGACCGGGCAGAAGATCCTCTGACCG
>CAZPCU010000025.1:424-12514 GCA_964585075.1 uncultured Rhodobacterales bacterium | reverse complement strand
CACCACGTTCGGCAGCTCGCGCAGGCGCGGATTGATGTCGGTGCCGTGCTCGTAGACGTCGAGCCCCGCCCCCGCGATCTCGCCCGCGCGCAGCATCCGGGTGAGCGCGTTCTCGTCGATCACCTCGCCGCGGGAGGTGTTCACGATCACCGCGTCCGGCTTCATGAGCTTCAGCCGCCGCGCGTTCATCAGGTGGAAGGTAGAGGGCGTGTGCGGGCAGTTCACGCTGATGATTTCCATGCGGGCCACCATCTGGTCGAGGCTTTCCCAGTAGGTCGCGCCGTGGGCTTCCTCGACTTCGCGGCGGAGCCGGCGGCGGTTGTGGTAGTGGACCTGCATGCCGAAGGCCTGCGCGCGCCGCGCGACCGCCTGACCGATGCGCCCCATCCCGAGGATGCCGAGGCGGCGCCCGGCGAGCCGGCCGCCGAGAAGCGCGGTGGGCGCCCATCCCTCCCATTCGCCCGACTGCATGAGGGCGAGCCCCTCGGGGATGCGGCGCGTCACGGCGAGGATGAGCGCCATGGTCATGTCGGCGGTGTCGTCGGTCATCACGCCGGGCGTGTTGGACACGAGGATCCCGCGCGAGCGCGCCGTCTCCACGTCGATGTGATCCACCCCCGCGCCGTAATTGGCGATGAGCTTCAGCCGCGGCCCGGCCTGCGCGACGAGGCGCGCGTCGATGCGGTCGGTGATGGTGGGCACCAGAACGTCCGCCTCGGCCATGGCAGCGGCGAGGGCCTCGCGGCTCATCGGCGAGTCGTCGCGGCGCAGGCGCGCGTCGAAAAGCTCCTGCATCCGCGCTTCCACCGGTTCCGGCAGGCGTCGCGTGACGACAACACTCAGCCGCTCAGATGACATCGGGCGCCTCCTCTCGCTTCCCCTCCCCCGGGCTCGGTGGCAGACTGTCGGAGAAGGCGCCGGGGCACAAGAACCCCGGCCGGAAAACCGGCCTCGACGACAGGCAAGGCAGCAGACAGGCGATGAGCAGATTCCTCCGGACGTGCGGCCGCGGGCTGGCCGCCTTTCTGATCGCGGCGCTTCTTCCCGTCTCCGCGGCGCCGCCCGTGCATGCGCAAGAGCGCGGCCCCGTCACCAACCTGCCGCTGCCCCGCTACGTCTCGCTCAAGACCTCCGAGGGCAACGTCCGGCGCGGCCCTTCGCTCACCCACCGCATCGACTGGGTTCTGAAGCGGCGCGACATGCCGCTCCGGATCACGGCCGAACACGGCCACTGGCGCCGGGTGCAGGATCGCGAAGGCGCGGGCGGGTGGATGCACTACTCGCTTCTCTCGGGCGTGAGGACCGTGATCGTCGAGGAGGACATGCTTCCCCTCACCGTGCGCCCCGACCCGCGCTCTCCGGTCGTCGCGCAGCTCGAGGCCGGGGTGGTGGCGCGGCTCGGCGCCTGCGACCCGTCGCGCTGCCGGCTGAGCGTGACGGGCTACCGCGGCTGGGCCGACAAGGACGCGCTCTGGGGCGTCGCGCCGGACGAGATCCGCGACTGATCCCCTATCCGTTCGCGCGGGCCCCTGGCGGTGGCGTTCCAATCCCCGGAACCGCCTTTCATGTCAGTGTCACGAAACGCCTTTAGCGCTGCCCGGCAGAGAGCGCGACTCTCTGCTCCGACACATCGTGACACGCACCCGCGCGGCCTGCGCGGGCCACAGGGGAGATTCGAATGTCCAGGAAACCGATCGTCGCGGCCGCGCTGCTTTGCACCGCCGCCGCCGCCCCGCTTCACGCGCAGGACCGCGCCGAGGTGAACTTCTGGCACGCCATGGGCGGCCAGCTCGGCGAGATCACCGATCGCTTCGCCACCGATTTCAACGCCGCCCAGGACGCCTGTCAGGTCAACTCGATCTACAAGGGCAACTACACCGAGAACATGACCCAGGCGATCGCCGCGTTCCGGGCCGGCGAACAGCCCCACATCGTGCAGGTCTTCGAGGTCGGCACCGCGACCATGATGGCCGCCGAGGACAACGGCGCGGTCTATCCGGTCTACAAGCTCATGGAGGATGCGGGCGTCGCCTTCGACCAGTCCGCCTACCTGCCCGCGGTGATCTCCTACTACACCGACACGGACGGCAACCTGCTCTCGCTGCCCTTCAACAGCTCCACGCCGGTGCTCTGGTACAACAAGACCGCGCTCGACGCGGCCGGCGTCGAGGTGCCGGGCACCTGGGACGAGGTGGTCGAGGTCTCGCGCGCGCTCAAGGAGAACGGCGTCGCGGCGCCCTTCGGCTTCGGCTGGCAGTCCTGGACCCAGATCGAGAACTACTCGGCCTGGCACGACCTGCCGATCGGCAGCGAGAAGAACGGCTTCGCCGGGCTCGGCACCGAGCTCACCTTCAACAACGAGCACGTCGTGAACCACATCGCGCGCATCGCCGAGATGGGCGAGGAGGGCCTCTTCTCCTATGGCGGGCGCCGCGGCGACTCGCGCTCGATGTTCGTGAACGGCGAGACCGCGCTCTGGATCAACTCGTCGGCCTATTACGGCGGCTTCGCCAACGACATCACCGACTTCGAGTTCGGCCAGGCCATGCTGCCGCTCGACACCGCGGTGGCGGACGCGCCGCAGAACTCGATCATCGGCGGCGCGACTCTCTGGGTGCTCACCGGCCACGATGAGCCCGAATACACCTGCGTCGCGCAGTTCTTCGACTACATCTCGCAGCCCGAACAGCAGGCCGCCTGGCACCAGGAGACGGGTTACGTCCCGATCACCACGGCCGCCTACGAGCTGAGCCGGGAGCAGGGCTTCTACGAGGAGAACCCGGGCACCGACGTGGCGATCAAGCAGCTCTCGCTGAACGAGCCCACGACGAACTCCAAGGGCCTGCGCTTCGGCAACTTCGTGCAGATCCGCGACATCATCAACGAGGAGCTCGAGGCCGTCTGGTCCGGCGACAAGTCGGCCGAGGAGGCGATGAACGCCGCCGTGGAGCGCGGCAACGAACTCCTGCGCCGCTTCGAGCAGTCGAACAGCTGATCGCCTGACACGGCAAACGGCCCGGTCCCGCCCCCGCGGGGCCGGGCCCTGCCCGCATTTCCCATGAAGCGCGTCGTCTTCCGGTCCAGGTGGCTGCCCTATCTGCTGCTCGCGCCGCAGATCGCCATCACGCTCGTCTTCTTCTTCTGGCCCGCCCTGCGCGCCATCGAGAGCTCCTTCTTCGTCGAGGACGCCTTCGGCTTCTCGCGGAGCTTCGTGTGGCTGGAGAACTATGTCCGCCTCTTCAACGATCCGGGCTACCTGAAAAGCTTCCGCACCACGCTTGTCTTCGGGGTCGGAGTGACCGCGCTGGCGATGTCGCTCGCGCTGCTGCTCGCGGTCGCGGCGAACCGGGTGCTGCAGGCGGCGCTGACCTACCGGACGCTCCTGATCTGGCCCTACGCCGTCGCGCCCGCGCTCGCCGGGGTGATCTGGTTCTTCCTGATGAACCCGTCGCTCGGGATCGTGGCCTACTGGCTCGATCTCGCGGGCTATGAATGGAACCACTACATGAACGGCGACCAGGCACTGCTGATGGTGATCGTCGCGGCGGCCTGGAAGCAGGTGAGCTACAACTTCCTCTTCTTCCTCGCGGGCCTCCAGTCGATCCCGAAATCCATGCTGGAGGCGGCGGCGATCGACCGGGCGGGGCCCTGGCGCCGGTTCTGGACGATCACCTTCCCGCTCCTGTCGCCGACAACCTTCTTCCTGCTGGTGATCAACTTCGTCTACGCCTTCTTCGAGACCTTCAGCCTGATCCACGCCACCACCAGCGGAGGGCCGTCCGACTCCACCTCCATCCTCGTCTTCCGCGTCTATCAGACGGGTTTCGTCGGGCAGGACTACGGCTCCTCGGCGGCGCAGTCGGTGATCCTGATGGCGCTGGTGATCGGGCTCACCGCGATCCAGTTCCGCTACGTCGAGCGCAGGGTGAACTACTGATGGTCGAGAACCGCCCCCTCTCCACCTTCCTCACCCACGCGGTGCTGATCGCGGGCGTGGTCTTCCTCTGCTTTCCCGTCTGGATGGCGCTCGTCGCCTCCACCCACGGGCCCGAGGCGCTCGCCAAGGCGCCGATCCCTCTCTGGTTCGGCGACCGCGGCTGGGAGAACTACCGCGATCTCCTCACCACCGGCCTGCCCGAGGCGGGCGGCGTGCCGGTCGGGCTGATGATGACGAACAGCCTGATCATGGCGCTCGGCATCACCGTGGGCAAGATCGCCATCTCGCTCACCGCGGCCTACGCCATCGTCTATTTCCGCTTCCCGTTCCGCATGGGTTTCTTCTGGATGATCTTCATCACGCTCATGCTGCCGGTGGAGGTGCGCATCCTGCCCACCTTCGACGTGATCACCCGGCTCGACATGCTCAACACCTATCACGGGCTGATCGTGCCGCTCATCGCCTCGGCGACGGCGACCTTCCTCTTCCGGCAGTTCTTCCTGACGATCCCGGACGAGCTGGTGGAGGCCGCGCGCATCGACGGCGCCGGGCCGATGCGCTTCTTCCGCGACATCCTGCTGCCGCTCTCGCGCACGAACATCGCGGCGCTCTTCATCATCCTCTTCATCTATGGCTGGAACCAGTATCTCTGGCCGCTCATCGTGACGACGGACGAAAGCCTCTACACGGTGGTCATGGGCATCCAGCGCATGGCGAACTCGGGCGAGCAGCTGCCTGTCTGGCACTACATCATGGGCACGGCCGTGCTCGCCATGATCCCGCCCGTCCTAGTTGTGCTGGCGATGCAGCGCCTCTTCGTGAAGGGCCTTGTGGAAAGCGAGAAGTAGACATGGCGACGGTGGAACTCAGCGGGCTTTCCAAGACCTACGCGGGCGGGGTGCGCGCGGTGGAGGCGGTGGACCTCGCCATCTCCGAAGGCGAGTTCATCGTGCTCGTCGGGCCCTCGGGCTGCGGCAAGTCCACCATCCTGCGGATGATCGCGGGGCTCGAGACCGTGACCGAGGGCGAGGTACGGATCGGGGGCGCGCCGGTGAACCGGCTCGAGCCCGGCGAACGCGACATCGCCATGGTGTTCCAGAACTACGCGCTCTACCCGCACATGAGCGTGCGCCAGAACATGTCCTACGGGCTCAGGAACCAGGGGATGGCGAAGGACGAGATCGCCCGGCGCATCGACGCGGCCGCGCGCACCCTGCAACTGGGCGAGTATCTCGACCGCAGGCCGCGCCAGCTCTCGGGCGGGCAGCGCCAGCGCGTCGCCATGGGCCGCGCCATCGTGCGCGATCCCAAGGCCTTCCTCTTCGACGAGCCGCTCTCGAACCTCGACGCGAAGCTCCGGACCCAGCTTCGCACCGAGATCAAGGCGCTGCATCGCCGCCTCGGCGCGACCTTCATCTACGTCACTCACGACCAGGTGGAGGCGATGTCGCTGGCCGACCGGATCGCGCTGATGAACAAGGGGCGGGTGGAGCAGATCGGCGCACCGATGGAGCTCTACGACCGCCCGGCGAGCCGCTTCGTGGCCGAGTTCATCGGCACGCCGCCCATGAACATCCTGCCCTTCGAGAGCCCCGCGGCGCAGGCGCTGGCGGAGGGCTGGCGCGCGCCCGGCGGGATCCGCTGGCTCGGTGTGCGACCCGAGGCGCTGCAGATCACCTCCGGCGCCGGGATGGCCGGGGAGGTGGTCCTGATCGAGGCGCTCGGCGCGGACATGCTGGTGCATGTGCTGCCCGACGGGCTCGACGCGCCGATCGTGCTGCGGGCCCACGGCATGGCGGGGATCGCGGAACGCGACCGCGTCGCGCTCGCACCCGAGCCGGGCGCGCTTCGCGCCTTCGACGCGGAGGGGCGCGCGGTGCGCCCCTCCGCGGAAGTGGTGGCTCTCACCTGATGACGCCGGCCGCAGGCTGGGCCCGCCCCGCGATGTAGCATTGCGCGACCGCCCTCTCGTCGCCCATCACCTGAAGCACGAAGAGCTCTTCGGCGAGCGTCTCCACGCGCTCCATCCGGAGCCGCATCGGCTCCGTGGCGCGCGCGTCGAGGACCACCAGATCGGCCTCCATCCCCTCCGCCAGCGTCCCGATGCGGCCCCCGAGGCCCATCGCGACCGCGTTGCCCCGCGTCGCCCAGTGGAACGCCTCGTAGGGATGGAGCCGCTGGCCGCGGAGCGCGAGCGCCTTGTAGCCCTCGCCGAGCGTCGTGAGCATCGACCAGCTCGTGCCGCCGCCGATGTCGGTGGCGATGCTTGAGGCCACGCCCGCGCCGTGCAGCCGCGCGGCGTCGAAGAGACCGCTGCCGAGAAAGAGGTTCGAGGTCGGGCAGAACACCGCGCGGCTTCCCGTCTCGGCCATCCGCGCGATCTCGCGCGGCTCAAGGTGGATGCAGTGCCCGAGCAGCAGCCGGGGACCGAGCAGCCCCGCCCGTTCATAGACGTCGAGATAGTCGCGCGCCTTCGGAAAGAGCTCCCGCACCCGGGCGATCTCGGCCAGGCTTTCGGACATGTGCGTCTGACGCAGGCAGCCGGGATGCTCGGCGGCCAGCGCGCCCGCCGCCTCGAGCTGCGCGGGCGTCGAGGTGATGGCGAAGCGCGGCGTGATCGCGTAGCCGAGCCGCCCGCGCCCGTGCCAGCGCGCGATCAGCGCCTTGCTGTCGTCGTAGGCGGATTGCGCGGTGTCGCGCACGCCCTCCGGCGCCTCGCGGTCCATCATCACCTTGCCCGCCACGAGCCGCACGCCGCGGCGCTCGGCCTCGGCGAAGAGCGCCTCCACGCTCGCGGCATGGGAGGAGCCGAAGACCGCCGCGGTGGTGGTGCCGGCCGCCGCGAGCCTGTCGAGGAACGGCCCCGCCATGGCCCGCGCGAGATCGGGATCGGCGTAGCGCGCCTCCTCGGGGAAGGTGTAGCGCGCCAGCCAGTCGAGCAGGTCCGCGCCCCAGGAGGCGACCACCTGCGACTGCGGAAAATGGATGTGCGGATCAATGAAGCCCGGCAGCACGAGATGGGGGCGGTGGTCGATCACCTCGACGTCGGGCGCCTCCGCCGCGATCGCCGGAAAGTCCCCCGCCGCCGCGATCCGGCCATTTCGGATCAGCAGCGCGCCGTCCTCGCGGTAGTCGAGCGCCGCCGCGTCCCCCGGCCCCTCGGGAGCGCGGCGGAAGCTCAGCGTGCGGCCCCGGATCAGGCGGGCGGGCTCAGCCATCGCGGTAGCGGAAGACGCCGGTGGCGGTGGCAAGCCGCTCGCCGGTCTCGTCCCGCGCCTCGGCTTCGGCGAAGAAGCTGCGCCGGCCCCCGCCCGTGCGCCGCCCCTCGGCGATGAGCCGCCGCCCCTTCGGACGGGAGAGGAAATTCACGGTCAGCGACAGGGTGAGCGCCATCTGCCGGCGCTCCGGATCGCCCGTGTAGCACCCGGCATAGCCCATCACCGTGTCGAGCAGCGCGGCATAGACGCCGCCGTGGAGGTTGCCGTGGCGGTTCGCCAGAACATCGGTCACCGGCTGCTCGAAGCGGGCGTAGTCGAGCTCCCAGGCCACCATCTCGAAACCGAGATGGCTCTGGAAGGGATATGGCTCCTCGATCAGCCGCGCGTCCATCATCCGCTCTCCTTTCGTCGCCAGCCCGCGCCTCATAGCCGGATCGCCGCGGCCATGCCAGCGCGCCGAGGGATCGGCTTTTCCCGGCGGGGCGATGCGCCTAGGTTGCGCGCGAGCGAGAAGAGGAGAGCCCCATGCCCGAAGAGATGCGCCGCGTCGTGCTGGCCAGCCGCCCCGAGGCCGAGGCCGGACCGGAGAATTTCCGGCTGGAAACCGTCGCCATGCCCCGCCCCGCCGAGGGCGAGGTGCTGGCGCGCGTGAGCCACCTGTCGCTCGATCCCTACATGCGCGGACGGATGAGCGCGGCGAAAAGCTACGCGAAGCCCGTCGAGATCGGCGAGACGATGACCGGCCAGGGCGTGGGCGAGGTGATCGAGAGCCGCTCGCCCCGCTTCGCTCCGGGCGACCGGGTGCTCGGCATCACCGGCTGGGCCGATCACGCCTGCCTGCCCGCCGAGGCGCTGCGCAAGCTCGACGGCACGCTCGCGCCCGAACTCTTCCTCGGCGTGCTCGGCATGCCGGGTTTCACGGGCTGGGTCGGCCTTTCGGAATTCGGGCGCCCGGCCGAGGGAGAGACGCTGGCCGTCGCCGCCGCCACCGGGCCGGTGGGGTCGATGGTGGGCCAGCTCGCGAAGCTCAAGGGCCTCCGCGCCGTCGCCATCGCCGGCGGGCCGGAGAAGGGCCGCATCGCGCGGGAGACCTTCGGCTTCGACGCCTGCATCGATCATCGCGGCTTCGAGGAGGCGGGCGCGCTCTCGGCCGCGATCGCCGAGGCCGCGCCCGACGGCATCGACATCTACTTCGAGAACGTGGGCGGGTTGGTTCTGGAAGCCGTGCTGCCGCTGCTGAACGATCACGCCCGCATCCCGCTCTGCGGCACGGTGGCGTGGTATTCCGGCGGGGCCGGCGGCCCGGAGGACCGGCTGCCGATGCTCTGGCGCTCCATCCTCGTGCGCCGGCTGTCGGTGCACGGCTTCATCATCTTCGACCATTACGACCGCTACGACGCCTTCCTCGAAGAGGTCGCGCCGATGGTCGAGGCGGGGCGGATCGCGCATCTCGAGGACGTGGCGGACGGCCTCGAGACCGCGCCGGAGGCCTTCGTCGCCATGCTGAAGGGCGGCAACACCGGCAAGCAGCTTGTGCGGGTCGGCTGACCCGCGGCGCCGGGGGCGCGCGGCCTTCAGGGGCCGTCCTCCTGCGCTTCGAGCGCGAAGGGCGCGGCGGGAAGGCGCTCCAGGTCCTCGGCGGAGAGCGGCGCGGAGGGCCGCGCGAGGCGGTTGCGCACCACCCAGACGAGCCGCTCCTGCGCCCGCGTGATGGCGACATAGGCCAGCCGTTTCCAGAGCGGCTGGCCCGCCTCGCTGCGCCCGGCCTGCGCCGCGGCGAAGAGATCGGGCGCGAAGACCTGCACCGTGTCCCATTGCGAGCCCTGGGCCTTGTGGATCGTCACCGCCGCGCCGTGCAGGAACACCGCGCCCATATGCGCGGCATAGGGCAGGAAGGGTTCCTCCTCGCCCGGCTTCTCGATCTTGACGATCGAGGCGGCGGAGACCTGCGGCTCTTCCGCGCCCACGACATGGAGCCGCGAGAAACCCGCCCGCTTGCCCGGCCCCTTGTAGATCACCTGCGCCCCCTTGATGAGCCCGCGCGCCTCGAGGTCGAGCCGCTTCCTGCGGTGTTTGAGCGGCAGCTCGATCCCGTCGCAGATCAGCGGCTCGCCCGGCAGCAGCCGGTCCTCCGGCGCCTCGTGCACGCGCCGGAAGGCGTCGATGAGGCGGATGCGGGTGGCGTTGCGCCAGACGAGCACGGGGCTCCGCGCCATCAGGTCCACCTCCACGCGCGGGCTCCAGACGACGCGATCGTCGCGGGCGGCGGCGGCCCGGATCATTTCCTCGAACTCCGCGAAGCCGAGCGCGGGATCGGCCAGGGCGTGGGCGAGGTCGAGGATCGGGTTGTCGGCCTCCTGCCGGTGGATGCGGTGCAGTTCCATCGTCTGCTCCGGTGCCAGCCGGTCGAAGATCATCTCGCCCGACTGCCCGACGGGGGCGAGCTGCGCGGGATCGCCGAACAGCAGAAGCGTCGGAAATATCTCCCGCAGGTCGTCGAACTGGCGCGCATCGAGCATGGAGGCCTCGTCCACGAATCCCACGTCGAGCGGGTCCTCCCGGCGCTTCCACCCGGTGATGAAGTCCGAGCCGCGCAGCCCGGCGGCGGCGAGCGCGCCCGGCACCGAGGCGTGGCGGGCGTAGAACACGGCGGCGCGGTCGAGCGCGGCCTCCCCCAGCCCCTCGATCTCGGGGCGCTCGCCCTCTCCGGCCAGCCATTCGGCG
Source organism: uncultured Rhodobacterales bacterium (assembly GCA_964585075.1). Lineage (GTDB taxonomy): Bacteria > Pseudomonadota > Alphaproteobacteria > Rhodobacterales > Rhodobacteraceae > Rhodosalinus. The sequence continues at coordinate 2,635 of CAZPCU010000025.1, read as the reverse complement.
ATGCGCTCGTAGTCGGGATCGTAGACCGGGGTATAGAGGATCCGGTGGATCGTGGTGGCCGGCACCCCCCGCTGGCGCAGCACGCTCGCCGCCTTGTTCGTCGGCGCGAGGACGGCGAGGGTTCGGCGATCGCGGCGGCGCCGGCCTTCCCAGTCGCCCGAGACGGTTTCGACGCCGGCCTCGGAAAGGGCGCGGCAGAGCTCGGCCAAAAGCAGCGTCTTCCCCGACCCCGCCTTTCCCAGAAGCGCCATGACCTGCTCCCGGCCCTCCCGGGGCGGGGCGAGGCGGCCCGCGTCGAGGTCGATGCCCGCGTCGCGCAGAAGCTCCGCCACGCGGTCATGGGCCTCGGCCTGGTCGGGCGACAGCATGAGGGCAGGCTCGGTCATGGCGCGACCCTAGTCCCGCCCGGAGCCGGACGCCAGCGGCGCCGCGACGGCGGATCTCACGGCACGATGAGCCCCCGGCTCATCGCGCGGGCCACGGCATGGGTGGTGTTGATCGCGCCGAGCTTGAAGCGCGCGCTCTCGATATAGACCCGGAGCGTGTGCTCCGAGATCGAGAGCTTTTCCGCCACACGGGCCCGGCTGTAGCCCGCCGCGAGGAGCGTCATCGCGTCCACCTCGCGCGGGGAAAGCGGGCAGGGCTCGGCGGGGGCGCGGCCCGGATCGAGTTCCAGCGCCTTCTGGTTGAAGATGTGGCCGGCGAGGATCAGGTCCCGGCGATGGGCCTCGGTGAAGGCGCCCCACGCGGCGTCGTCACGGTCGTCGTTCACGCTCAGAAGCGCGAACTGCCCGTTGGGGCCGCGCAGCGGCACCGAGACGCCCTGCTGGCCCACGCCATGGCGCCACGCGTCCTCCAGAAAGGCGCGCGCGGCCTTGCCCGACCAGTCGAGGCCCTTCCAGTCCACGGGGTGGACGCGCCCGTAGCAGCCGCGGATCACCGGGTCGATCCGCAGGTATCCCTTTTCCGCGTATCGCCGCAGCCAGGCCGCGTCGTAGGTGCCGCAGCGATACCGCTCGCCGTCGGGGCCGATCCAGCGGTACCCCACCTGGCCCACCCCGAGCCGGTCGCGCAGCGCCTCGATCGCTGCCTGGAGATCCTCAGTCCCGGTCGCCGTTTCCAGGCGCTTCAGAATGCCATCCAGCCGTGACCCGCTCACCGCGCGGCGCCCTTCCGCTTTGCGACGCGATCTCGGCCATGGCGAGCAGGCGCGTGTCGTCCAGATGCTCGGCCAGAGCCGGCAACCCGTTGGCCCTGGTGTAGTTTTTCAGGTCCGCGAGCACGTCGAGTATCCAGTCGTGTTTCATGGTGAATCTCGGTCCGACACGTTAACGTTTGGTTAATGCAATCATAGCACGAATTTGGCGCGGCATTGAACTCGCGCTATTCAACTCCCCGTTTCCAGTGAGTTGACAATGCCGCCCCGTCAGGACCGTCAGGACGCGCGCGGCATTTTCGGGTGCATCGCCGGGGCGCGATCCCATTGAGGGACCGGCGCGACGGAAGTGTGGGCGCGGCGCCTTCCGCACCGAGGGATGGCGTGCCGAAGCCGGGAAGGTGCAGAGGAAGCGGCCGCCTCAGCGGCCGGCTTCGAGCACGTCCTCGAAGGTCCGGAGACCCGTGCGCGGGGCCTGCACCAGAACGGCCATGTTGCCGGGCTTGTGGGCGTTTCGAAGCATCTTCATGTGCGCCTGGGGCAGCTCGTCCCAGGCGAACACCTCGGACATCGTGGGATCGAGCCGGCGCTCCAGCATGAGCTTGTTCGCCGCGCTCGCCTGCTTGAGATGGGCGAAATGCGAGCCCTGGAGCCGCTTCTGGTGGCTCCACATGTGGCGCACGTCGAAGGTGCAGTTGTAGCCCGTGGTCCCGGCGCAGATCACCACCATGCCACCGCGCTTCACCACGAAGGTCGAGACCGGGAAAGTGCTTTCTCCGGGATGCTCGAACACCATGTCGACATTCACGCCCTTGCCCGTGATCTCCCAGATCGCCTTGCCGAAGCGCCGGACCTCGGAGAACCAGGTGGTGTAGTCGTCCGTCCCGACCTCGGGAAGCCGACCCCAGCAGTCGAAATCCTTGCGATTTATGACGCCCTTCGCGCCGAGGCTCATGACGAACTCGCGCTTCGTTTCGTCCGAGATCACGCCGATCGCGTTGGCGCCGGCGGTGTTGATGAGCTGGATCGCGAAGGACCCGAGCCCGCCCGAGGCG
>CAZPCU010000025.1:0-413 GCA_964585075.1 uncultured Rhodobacterales bacterium | reverse complement strand
CCCGGTTGAAGATCGTGCGGCGGATGACCGAACAGCATACGGTAGGCCGTGGCGAGCGTGAGCGTGTAGCAGCCGGACTCTTCCCACGTAAGGTGTCTTGGCCGCGCCATCAGCTGTTGCGCCTGCACGCGTGTGAACTGCGCGAAGGATCCATCGGCGCTCTCGTAGCCCCAGATCCGCTGGGACGGCGACAGCATCGGGTCGCCGCCGTTGCACTCCTCGTCGTCGCCGTCGTCCTGATTGCAATGGACGACCACCTCGTCGCCCACCTTCCAGCGCGTGACCTTGTCGCCGATCGCCCAGACGATCCCCGTCGCGTCCGAACCGATGACCGCATAGGGCGCCTTGTGCTGGCGGAAGACCGACGCCGGCTGGCCGAGGCAGGCCCACACGCCGTTGTAGTTGACGCCCGC
>CAZPCU010000024.1:0-12685 GCA_964585075.1 uncultured Rhodobacterales bacterium | reverse complement strand
GCCTGGATCGGATAGATGAATCCCGTCAGCACGGCGACGAAGGCAAGAAACGGCCAGAGCTTGATCCGCTCGGCGAGCGTTCCAGACACGATGGAGGCCGCGGTCGCAACGAACATCAGCTGGAAGAAGAAGTCGGTCGAGGTCGCGGCATAGCCGTAGACATCCGCCTCGACTAGACCCTCCCGCCCAATGCCAACGGCCTCGAGCACCGCCACGCCGAACAGGGCGGAGAAGTAGCCGCCCGTCTCTTCGGACCCGATAGCCCAGCTTCCCAGCGGGTACATCAGGTTGTAGCCCACGAGGTAGTACATGATCGCCGCGAGCGAGAATAGCGAGATGTTCTTGGTCAGCTGCATCGTGACGTTCTTGGACCGCACGAGGCCTGCCTCGAGCATGGCAAAACCGGCCGCCATCCAGAACACCAGGAAGCCGCCGATCAGGAACAGCAGCGAGGTAAGGATGAACTTCGTGTCGGAGGCGGCATCGACCCCCGGCACCGCGTCCTGCGCGAGGGCCGGTGCGGCCGTCATCGCAAGCAGCGCGGCAACCCCCGTGAATTTGGTAAGTTTCGACATCGTTGATCTTTCCCCTGGCAGTCGCGTCAGAGCGCGTCTTCGTTGGTTTCGCCCGTGCGCACCCGGACGGCTTGGCTTACGTCGAGCACGAAAATCTTGCCGTCGCCGATCTTGTCGGTCTTGGCGGTCTTCTGGATGGTATCGACCACCTGGTCGGCCATCGCGGTGGCGACCACGATCTCCAGCTTGACCTTGGGCACGAAGTTCACGGCGTATTCGGCGCCGCGGTAGATCTCCGTGTGGCCGGATTGCGACCCGAACCCCTTGATTTCCGTGACCATCATGCCGCGGACGCCGATCGAGGTGAGCGCCTCGCGCACCTCCTCGAGCTTGAACGGCTTGATCGTTGCTATGATCAGTTTCAACGTCATCCCCTTCGCTTAGGCAGCTCCCGCTGCGCCTGTGCAGTTGCAGAAAATCGGGCGGCGAGGTCGGAGCAAAGGTTCGGGGCCATTCCGATGCGACGCGGCCGGGCCGCTAGCACAAATTTTATGCGAATCTGGCGGAACGGTTAAAAAATGAGCTCCCGGCAAAGCTGCGCTGCGGCACGGGCGCCCTCAACATCCCGGGCGGGAGCAGCTATGCTGCCCGCTCAAGAGCAGGCGCCAAGAGAGCAGGACAATGGGTGATTCAGGCCGCAGGCCGCCGCGTCTGGTGGCGGAGCGCCGGGGCAAGGGCCGCGGGAAAGCCACGTCGAAGACGTCCGGGCGCAAGGCCGCCCCGCGCAAGCCCCGCCGGACGGCCCCGCGTCGGAAGGCGGCGCGCAATCCCGTCGTGGCGGCCGTCACCGGCCTTTTCGCCTTCGTCGCGCGGATCCTCTGGGGGCTGACCTGGCGCGTCTCGCTCATCGTCGCGCTGCTGATCGGCGGCGGCGTCGCCTACTATTACGCCACACTTCCTCCCTACGAGCAGATCCTGGACGGGCGGTCGCGCGGCTCGGTCACGCTGCTGGACCGGGAAGGCGAGGTCTTCGCCTGGCGGGGCGAGGTGTTCGGCGGGTTCGTCACCGCCGACACGGTCTCGCCGCATCTGAAGAACGCCGTGATCGCGACCGAGGACAAGCGCTTTCGCATGCATCCCGGCGTGGACCCGATCGGCATCGCCGGCGCCATCCGGATCAACCTTTCCGAAGGGCGCGGGCCGCTCCAGGGCCATGGCGGCTCCACCATCACCCAGCAGACCGCGAAGCTGCTTTGCCTCGGGCGGACCTACGACCCGGCGGAGTGGGAGACCCAGGCCGCCTACGAGGCCGACTGCCGGGAGACCACGCTCTGGCGGAAGCTGCGCGAGGCGCTCTACGCCATGGCGATGGAGGCGAAATACACCAAGGACGAGATCCTCTCGATCTACCTCAACCGCGCCTACATGGGCGGCGGCGCCCACGGCGCAGAGGCGGCGGCGCAACGCTTCTTCGGCAAGCCCGCGAAGAACCTCTCGCCCGCCGAGGGCGCGATGCTCGCAGGGCTGCTTACCGCGCCCACGGCCCTCGCGCCGACCAACAACCTCGAACGCTCGCGCAACCGCGCGGCCACGGTGATCCGGCTGATGGAGGAGCAGGGCTACCTGACGACGGCGGAGGCGCAGGACGCGCTCGCCCGGCCGGCCGCGCTGTCGGAGACCGCCGAGGCCAGGGCGGGGGGCTATTTCGCGGACTGGGTGATGTCCTCGACGCCGGAATACTTCACCCGGGACACCACCGAGGACGTCGTCATCACCACCACGCTCGACAGGAACATCCAGCGCGCCGCCGAGGAGGCGCTCGTGCACATCTTCGAGACGAAGGTGCGGGAGGGCTCGGCGGCGCAGGCCGCCATCGTGGTGATGTCGGCCGACGGCGCCGTGCGCGCGCTGGTCGGCGGGCGCAAGGCCCGCGTCTCGGGCGTCTTCAACCGCGCCACACAGGCCAAGCGGCAGACCGGCTCGGCGTTCAAGCCCTTCGTCTACGCAACCGCCCTGGAACTGGGCTACCACCACAACGACATGATCCGCGACGAGCCGCTCACCATCGACATTCCGGGCTCGGGGCCGTGGTCGCCCGAGAACTACACGAACGACTACGCGGGGCTGGTGACGCTGACCTATGCGCTCAAGCATTCGCTCAACATCCCGGCGGTGAAGATCTCCGAGCATGTGGGGCGCGAGAACGTCCGCCGGGTGGCCTCCGACTTCGGGATCGAGAGCGACCTCGCCGACGGGCCGGCCCTCGCGCTCGGGGCATCCGAATCGACCCTGCTCGAGATGACGGGCGCCTATTCCGGAATCCTGAACGGCGGCTCCTCGGTCACGCCCTACGGCCTCATGGAGCTGCGGCTGAAGGGCGACGAGGCGCCGGTCATCGACAATTCCGCCGGGGGCATCGGCGAACGGGTGATCCGCGAGGCCGCGGCCCGCGAGCTCATCTACATGATGGAGAAGGTGGTGAGCGAAGGCACCGGACGGCGCGCCGCCCTGCCCGACCGCGAGGCGGCCGGCAAGACGGGCACCACCCAGGCCGCGCGGGACGCATGGTTCGTGGGCTTCACCGCCGATTACGTCGCCGGCGTCTGGATGGGATACGACGACAACACGCCGCTCACGGGCGTCACCGGGGGCGGCCTGCCCGCGGAGATCTGGCACGAGACCATGGTCCGCGTGCACGAGGATCTGCCGCCCCGCCCGCTGCCGATGCTGCGCCCGGTGGAGACGCAACCCGAGCCGCAAGAGCGCCGCGAGGCGCCGGCGCAGACGCGCCAGAGGCGCGACGACGTGGCCGACTCGGTTCTCGAGCAGGTGCTGCGCGATCTTTTCGGCACGAACTGAGGCGCCCTCAGCCCATGCGGCGCAGATCGGCGATCAGCCGGTCGATGTCGCCGCCTCGGCGGTCGAGCAGCGCGCCGATCTCCTCGCGCTCGGTCAGCAGCATGTTCACGCCCTCGATGAACATGTTGAAGAAGAGGTCGCGCCCCGAACGGTCGGAGACGTGGAAATCGACGATGAAGGGCGACTGGCCTGGCAGGTAGGCGGTGGTCCGGACCTGATAGTAGTTCTTCACGCGGCTGACGCTTTCCACCTCCAGCCGGCCGCCGATGAACTCTCGGAACCGCTTGCCGTACTTGCGCGCGATGTAGCCCGTGAAGGCGTCGGTGAAGGCGCGCATCTGAGCCGGGCTCGCGCGGCGGCGGTCCACGCCCAGCGCGTAGGCGGCGATGGTGGGCACGTCCGCGTAGCGGCGGAAGATGCGCTCGAAATCCGGATACATCTGGCGCTCGGACTTGCCCGAGGCGATCACCGCGTTGATCTCCGCCACGAGGCCGTCGACGAGGTTGCGCGCCCGGGCCTCGGAGAGCGCGAAGGCGGGAAGCGGCGCGACCGCGGCGGCAGCGGCGGTCGCGGCGATGAAGCCCCGGCGGGAAATGTCAGTCGCCATAGAGTTCCTCGTAGGGATCGGTGAAGGTTTCCTCGGAGGGCGGTCCGCCCTCGGCCTCGCCGAGCTCGAACCGGCGGTTCTGAAGATAGATGAGACGGGTCTGCGCATAGCTGTCGGCGCTTTCGTATAGCACGGAATCGACCGTTTCCGAGAAGCGGTCGCGCTCCGTGAGCGCTTCAAGGCCACTCGCCACGATGCCGGAGTAGCGCTCGGGGGCCGGCAGCACGAAGTCGAGGGGGTTGAGAAACCAGCTGGCGACGCGGCCCGCGGCGGCGCGCTCGGTGGAGGGACCGAACACCGGGGTCGTGCGGTAGGCGCCCTCGGGCACGCCCCAGATCGCCAGCGTCTCGCCGAAATCCGTCTCGTCCTGCGTAATCCCGAACTCGCTCGCCACGTCGAAGAATCCGCCGATGCCGAGCACCGCGTTGGTCGCGAAGCGCAGCGTGTTGAGCCCCGCGCCCTTCAGATCGCCCTGCAACAGGCGGTTCACGGCATAGCCCGGCGTCGCGAAGGTGTCGCCGAACTGGAGGACGCTGTCCTCGATCTCGTCGGGAACCACGCCGGTGTAGACGCGCGCGACGGGCCGGATCAGCGAGCTGTCGAGGCTCTTGTTGAACTCGTGCACGCGCCGGTTCGCGGCCTCGTAGGGATCGTGGATACCGTCGGCCGGCGGGCTGTCCGGCACCGAGCAGGCCGCGAGCAGCGGCAACGCGAGGAGCATGACCAAGCGGCGGAGTGCGAACGGACGCAACGAGACCCTCTCGGCAGGCATATCGGGATCGGAACGGCACCGACGTAACTAGCGCTTTCCTGACGGCTTGCGAGGAGAATGCCCATCGCCCGCTCCGGCGTCGATGGCGACCTGTGGCAGATACGCGACAAGTGGACGCCCTCCGCGAACTCTGTCAAAAGCGCACTGTCAGGTAACCCGTGTTGGGCGGAAATGCGCGCATGAGACGAGTCGATCCATCGTCCGGCCTCGAGGAACTGCGCGCCGCGCGCCGCGAGAACCGCGGCTATTTCTGGTTCGTGGGCGTCTTCAGCTTCTTCGTGAACCTGCTGATGCTGACCGGCCCGCTCTACATGCTCCAGCTCTACGACCGGGTCCTGAGTTCGCGCTCCGAGGCGACGCTCATCGCGCTCTCGATTCTCGTCGTCTTCCTCTACGGGATGATGGGGCTTCTGGACTACGCGCGCTCGCGGGTGATGGCGCGGGTCGGCGCGCGCTTCCAGGCGCGGCTCGACCGTCGCGTCTTCGACGCGGTGATGCGCAAGTCCGCGATCTCGCCCGACCAGCGCGCGGGCACCGGTCTGCGCGACCTCGAATCGGTGCAGCGGCTTCTGACGTCGCCGGGGCTGATGGCCTTCTTCGACATCCCCTGGACACCCTTCTTCCTGTTCGGCATCGCGCTCTTCCATCCCTGGCTCGGCATCCTCGCCGTGGCCGGCGGCACGCTTCTCATCGCCTTCACGGCGATCAACCAGTGGCTGTCGCGCCGGCCGCTCGACAAGAGCAACTCCGCCGTCTACCGCGCCGAAACCATGGCGAACCAGATCCGCGGCGAAGCCGAGACGGTGCAAAGCCTCGGCATGCGCGACTCCGCCTTCGAGCGCTGGCGCCGGGCGCGCGACGAGGCGCTCGAGAGCCAGCTCGGCGCGTCCGACGTGGCCGGCACCTTCACCTCGCTCACCAAGACGTTCCGGCTGTTGCTCCAGTCGGCGATGCTCGGCCTCGGCGCGTGGCTCGTGCTGCGCGGCGAGCTGACGCCCGGCGCCATGATCGCGGGCTCCATCCTGCTCGGGCGCGCGCTGGCGCCGATCGAACTCGCCATCGGGAACTGGCCGCTCGTCCAGGCGGCCCGCCGGGGATGGCGCAGTCTCGCCGAGCTTCTCTCCGAGGTGCCTCCCGAGACGACGCGCACGGAACTGCCGACGCCCCGCGCCAAGCTCGACGTGCAGCAGCTGACCGTCGTGCCGCCCGGAGAGACGCAGGCCGCGCTCCGGATCGTGAGCTTCACGGTGAACCCGGGCGAGGCGCTCGGCGTGATCGGCCCGTCCGGCGCAGGCAAGTCCACGCTCGCGCGGGCGCTCACCGGTCTCTGGCGCCCGGCCGGCGGCAAGGTACGCCTCGACGGCGCCACGCTCGACCAGTACGCGCCCGAGGTCCTGGGCCGCCACATCGGCTACCTGCCGCAGCGCGTGCAGCTCTTCGACGGCACGGTGGCCGAGAACATCGCACGGCTGTCGCTGACGCCGGACCCCGACGCGGTGGTGAAGGCCGCCAAGCTGGCCGACGCGCACGAGATGATCCTGAAGCTGCCGGACGGCTACGATACCGAGCTGCGCAACATGGGCGGGCGGCTCTCGGGCGGGCAGACCCAGCGGATCGGCCTCGCCCGCGCCCTTTACGGCGACCCGGTGATCCTCGTGCTCGACGAGCCCAACTCCAACCTCGACAACGAGGGGAGCCTCGCGCTCAACGCCGCGATCCGCGGCGTGAAGGAGCGCGGCGGCGCGGTGCTGATCATGGCCCACCGCCCCGCGGCGATCCTCGAATGCGACACGCTGCTGATGCTGGACCAGGGCAACCGCGTGGCCTTCGGCCCCAAGGAGGAGGTTCTGCAGAGCCAGGTGAAGAACCACCAGCAGATCCTCAAGTCCGCGACGCCCGGAGGCATGCGATGAGCGAGACCGGGAACACCCAGCGCTTCCGGATGCGCACGCCGATGGCCGTGGGGCTCATCGCGCTCGTCACGCTCGTGGGCGGCTTCGGCACCTGGTCGGCGATGAGCGAGATTTCCGGGGCGGTGATCGCGTCGGGCCAGATCGAGGTGGAACGCAACCGGCAGGTCGTGCAGCACCCCGATGGCGGGGTGGTCGAGGCGATCCTCGTCGATGAGGGCGACACCGTCGAGGCCGGGCAGGTGCTGATCCGGCTCGATGCGGACGAACTCCGCTCCGAACTCGCCATCGTGGAGAGCCAGCTTTTCGAGCTCATGGCGCGGCGCGGACGGCTCGACGCCGAACGGGACGGCAGCGACGCGCCCGAATTCGACCCGCTGCTGGTGGAGCGGGCGCGGGACAACGCCGAGGTGCGCGGCCTCATGGAAGGCCAGGCGCGGCTCTTCGAGGCGCGCCTCGACTCGGTGGCGAACGAGATCGAGCAGCTGCGCCGCCGTTTCGACCAGATCGAGAACCAGGTCGAGGGCATCGACGCGCAGCAGGCGGCGCTCACGCGCCAGCTCCGCCTCATCGAGGAGGAACTCTCGGACCAGCAGTCCCTCCTCGACCGCGGCCTCGCCCAGGCCTCGCGCGTCCTGTCCCTCCAGCGCGAGGAGGCGCGTCTCAGCGGGCTCGTCGGCGAGCTCACCGCCCAGAAGGCGCAGGCGCAGGGGCGCATGACCGAGATCGAGATCGAGATCCTGAAGCTTCGCTCGCAGCGCCGGGAGGAAGCGATCACGCGCCTGCGCGACCTGCAGTTCCGCGAGATGGAACTCGCCGAGCGCCGCCGGACGCTCAGCCAGAGGCTGGAGCGCATGGAGGTGCGCGCCCCGTTGGCGGGGATCGTCTACGGCCTGCAGGTCTTCGCGCCGCGCTCGGTCATCCGGCCGGCCGACCCGCTTCTCTACCTCATCCCGCAGGACCGGCCGCTCGTCATCGCCGCGCGCGTGGCGCCGATCCACATCGACCAGGTCTTCCCGGGGCAGGACGTGACGCTCCGGTTCTCGGCCTTCGACCAGCGCACCACGCCCGAGCTCTTCGGCCAGGTGACGCAGGTTTCGGCGGACATCTTCACCGACGAGGCCACGCAGAGTTCCTACTACCGGGCCGAGATCACGCTCTCGGAGGAACAGCAGAACAGGCTGCCCGAGGATGTCGCCCTGGTTCCGGGCATGCCCGTCGAGGCGTTCATCCGCACCGAAGAGCGCACGCCCATCGCCTACCTCGTGAAGCCGCTCACGGACTATTTCGCCAAGGCATTCCGGGAAAGCTGACGCGATCCGCCGGCGCGCTGTGATGGGCCGGAGATTGGCGCTTTTCCCCGCCCGCGCCAGCCTGTAGCGTCCGCGGCGACTCTGGCGAAACGAGGGAGGCGCGGATGAGCGGGACGATCGAGGCAAGGCTGGCGGAGATCGGGACGACGCTGCCCGACGCGCCCGCGCCGGCGGCGAACTACGTGCCCTTCGTGCAGGTGGGCAACCTGCTCCACGTCTCGGGACAGATCTCCACCGACGAGAGCGGCGCGCTCATCACCGGGAAGCTCGGCGCGGAACTCGACACCGCGGCGGGCGCGGCGGCGGCGCGGCGGTGCGCCCTGTCGCTGCTCGCGCAGGTTCGCGCGGCCTGCGGCGGCGATCTCGACCGGCTGAAGCGCGTCGTCAAGCTCACCGGCTTCGTGAACTCCACGCCCGATTTCACCGAGCAGCCGAAGGTGGTGAACGGCGCGTCCGACTTCCTCGTCGAGGCCCTTGGCGACGCCGGCCGGCACGCCCGCTCCGCCGTTTCCGCGGCGGCGCTGCCCCTCGGCGTCGCGGTCGAGATCGAGGGAATCTTCGAGATCGCATGACCGCGCTCGACCCGGCTTTCCTGCGCGTGCCCATCGCCCACCGGGCGCTCCACGGGGAGGGCCGGCCCGAGAACAGCCGCGCCGCCGTCAGGGCGGCCGTCGCGGCCGGCTACGGGATCGAGATCGACCTGCAGCCCTCCGCCGACGGCGAGGCGATGGTCTTCCACGACTACCTGCTCGCGCGATTGACGGGCGAGAGCGGCGTGATCCACGCCCGCACGGCGGCGGAGCTCTCGCGTATGCGGCTCTCGGGCGGGGACGGCGAAGGCATCCCGACTCTCTCGGACATCCTGCGCATCGTGGCCGGGCGGGTGCCGCTTCTGATCGAGCTGAAGGACCAGGACGGCCGCATGGGGCCCGAGGGCGGCGCGCTGGAGGCCGCGACGGCCCGGGCGCTGGCCGGCTACGAGGGCCCCGTGGCCGTCATGTCCTTCAACGGCCACGCGGTCGCGCGCATGGGCGCGCTCGCGCCCCGGGTGCCCCGCGGCCTCACCACCAGCGCCTATGGCGAGGAGCTCTGGCCGCATCTGCCGGAGACGCTTCGCGCGCGGCTCCGCGAGGCGCCCGAGTTCGAGCGGAGCGGCGCCGCCTTCATCAGCCACGAGCATTCGGACCTCGACCGCCCGCGCGTGGCCGAGATCAAGGCGCGGGGCGTCCCGGTTCTCTGCTGGACGATCCGCTCGGAGGCCGAGGAGGGCGCCGCGCGCCGGGTCGCGGACAACGTGACCTTCGAGCGCTACGCGGCCGCCCTCCCGGCTTGATCGCGCGGCGGCGCGGCCCAAGTTCAGACGTGATGGACGACGGCGCACAGGACGAGCCGATCGAGGTCACGGCCCTCAGGAGCCTCGCCGACATCCCGGCGGAGGACTGGGACGCCTGCGCCTGCCCCGAGGCGGCCGGCGGGGGCCGGCCCGCCGATCCCTTCACCACCCACCGCTTCCTCTCGGCGCTGGAGGACAGCGGCTCCGTCGGGCCGGGCACCGGCTGGGATCCGCGCTACCTGGTGGCCCGCGCCTCCGGGCGCGCGATCGCCGTGGCGCCGCTTTACGCCAAGGGCCACAGCCAGGGCGAATACATCTTCGACCACAACTGGGCGCACGCCTACGAGCGCGCGGGCGGGCGCTACTATCCCAAGCTCCAGATCGCGGTGCCCTTCACGCCGGCCACCGGGCGGCGGTTCCTCGTCCGCCCCGGCGAGGAAATCCGCGGCCGCGCCGCGCTCGTCCAGGGCGCGGTGCAGATCGCCGCCGACAACGGGCTCTCCTCGCTCCACGTCACCTTCTGCACGGCGGAGGAGGCGGCGGCGAGCGAGAAGATGGGGCTGATGCACCGCGTGACCGAACAGTTCCACTGGCTGAACCGCGGTTACGCGGATTTCGACGCCTTCCTCGGCGACCTCTCGTCGCGCAAGCGCAAGACCATCCGAAAGGAGCGCCGACAGGCCAACGCCTTCGGCGGGGAGATCGAGATGCTCACGGGCGACGCGATCCGCCCCGAGCACTGGGACGCCTTCTGGCGCTTCTACCAGGACACCGGCGCGCGCAAATGGGGGCGGCCCTACCTCACGCGCGCCTTCTTCGAGATCGCGCAGGACCGTCTCCGCGACGACATCCTCCTGGTGATGGCCCGCCGCGACGGCGCCCATGTCGCGGGCGCGATGAACATGATCGGGCGCGACACGCTCTACGGGCGCTACTGGGGCTGCGTGGAGCATCACCCCTGCCTGCATTTCGAGGCCTGCTACTACCGCGCGATCGACTTCGCCATCGCAGAGGGCCTCTCGCGCGTGGAGGCGGGCGCGCAGGGCGAGCACAAGCTCGCCCGGGGCTACCTGCCGGCAGAGGTGCACTCGCTGCACTGGATCGCCGATCCGGGCTTCGCCGAGGCGGTGGCGCGCTACCTGGAGGCCGAGCGCCGGGCGGTGGCGCAGGACATCGAGGTGCTGACGGCCTACGGGCCATTCCGAAAGGCAGACGTGGAGGAACGCGAATGACCGAAAAACTCAGCGACACCGGCCGCAAGACCGTGCTCCAGCCGCTGCTCGACTCCGGCTGGCAGATGGTGGAGGGGCGCGACGCGATCACCCGAACCTACGAGTTCGACAATTTCGTGGAAGCCTTCGGCTGGATGACGCGCGCCGCCTTCTGGGCCGAGAAATGGAACCATCACCCGGAATGGTTCAACGTCTACAAGACCGTCACCGTCACGCTGACCACCCATGACGTGGACGGGCTCTCGACCCTCGACGCCAAGCTCGCGCGGAAGTTCGACCAGCTCGCCGGGCTCGGATGACGCAGACGCAGGGCGCGGCGCCCTTCGGGCAGGGCAGCCGGCTCCGCCCGGAGGAAGGGTCGGCCGGCGAGGCGGGTCTCGCGGCCTTGCCCGCGCTCGCGCTGGTCGCGTTGCCCGGGCTCTGGGCGCTCGCGGCCGGAACGGAGCTTCCGGGTCCCCTCGCCCGCGCCCTGCCCGCCACAGTCGTCGCGCTGGGTCTCGCCGGCCTCTGGGTGGGGGTGCCGCGCTGGGCGCTCGGCTATCTCGGCTACCCGGTGATCCTGCTCGCGGTGGGCGGCCTCATCTTCTCGCTCAAGCGCCTGCCGGGCCTCGACGCCCTCGGCTGGCTCGTCTCGGCCCTGTTCCTGACCGGCCTGCCGCTCGCGGTCGCGGGCGGGCTGGTCGCCTTGGGCGCACGCGCTCCAAGGGCGCGCCCGGCCGTCGTTGCGGCGCGCGCCGATCCCTCGCTTCTGTCGCTCGCCTTCTTCCCGGCGGCGGCTCACGCCCTACTCGTGGGCGCGGAGCTGCCCGCCGCGCCGGTCGTTGCCGCCGCGACCGCCGGGATCGGCGTCCTGATCGCCGCGGCGCAGATCGCCGCCCTGCGGGCCGGCGCGCCGCTCTTGCGCGTCGGGCTCCTCGCCGGCGCGCTCGCGGCGGTGTGGCTCGCCGCGCTGCTCGCGGGCGGGCGCGGCGAGGGCAGCGCGCTCTCGGCGCTTCTCTTCGTCGCGCTCGTGGCGCTGCCCGCGCTGGCGGCGAGGCGGGGCCGGGCCTGAGCCGCCGCCCCGCCCACGCTCACATCGCGTCGAGGAGCGCCTCGCCGGCCGACGCCTCGCAGGCGCCCGGGTTCTCCTCCACCTGCAACAGGCGAACCACGCCGTCCTCCACGAGCATGGCGTAGCGCCTGGAGCGCGCGTGGAGCCCGGCGGGCGGCGCGTCGAAGTCCATGCCGATCGCCTTCGTGAAGCCCGCATCCGGATCGCCCAGCATCGAGATGCCGCCCGCGGCCGCGCCGGTGGCCTCCCCCCATGCGCCCATGACGAACGGGTCGTTCACCGAGACGCAGACGATCTCGTCCACGCCCTTTTCCGCAAACGCGTCCTTCGTGCGCAGGAAGCTCGGCACATGGGCCGAGTGGCAGGTCGGGGTGAAGGCCCCCGGCACGGCGAAGATCACCACCTTCCGGCCCCTGGTGATGTCCTCGAGCGCCACCGCCTCGGGCCCCTCGGCCCCCATGCGCATGAGCGTCGCGGCCGGAAGCGTGTCGCCTGTGGAAATGGTCATGTCCGTCCCTCTCTCCGGTTGGATTGCGCCTGTTGCCCGCGTCGATATAGGCTCCGCCCCAATGCACGACCATGGCAATCGGTAGGGGAGCGCCGGGATGGAGCGGGTGGTGATCGTGGGGGCGGGCCAGGCCGGCGCGTCGCTTGCCGCGAAACTCAGGACGGAGGGCTACGGCGGCGCGATCACCATGATCGGCGAGGAACCGGTTCCGCCCTACCAGCGCCCCCCGCTGTCGAAGCAGTATCTCATGGGCGAGATGGCGCTCGAGCGACTGTTCCTGCGGCCCGAGAGCTTCTACGCCGAGAACGGCATCGAGCTCCACCTGAGCGAGACCGCCGTGGCGATCGACCGCGCCGACCGGCGGGTGATCGCCGGCGGGCAAAGCCTCCCCTACGATGCGCTCGCGCTCTGCACCGGCGCGGTGCCGCGTCGGCTGCCCGGCGCGATCGGCGGGGAGCTCTCGGGCGTCCATGTCGTGCGGGACCTGAAGGACGTGGACAGCATGGCGCCGGCGATCCGGGCGGGCGCGCGCGTTCTGGTGGTGGGGGGCGGCTACATCGGGCTCGAGGCCGCCGCGGTCTGCGC
>CAZPCU010000023.1:4287-12755 GCA_964585075.1 uncultured Rhodobacterales bacterium | reverse complement strand
CTCGTAGATCTGGTGGGCGAGCGTGTGGGTCGGGCCCTCGTTCTGGGCGTGCGGGTCGAGGGTGAGCGAGTCGCCCGCCCGCGCCCAGCGCAGCGTCTCGGCGGAGGCCCCGGCGGCGGTGGTCACCAGGAGGGCTGCGGCCAGCAGGCCAGTCGTGCGTTTCATTGATCTGTCTTCCTGTCGGTCATGGCCGCCCCGTTTCGCCGGGGCGGATGGTGGAGCGAGGATAACGCAACGCGCAGACCGGGCAACAGTCCGCTTCGGTTGACGCGAGGACGGGCCGCGCCGTCGCCCCTCGGCGGCGGTCTTGTTTGCAGGCGGGGTCTGGTCCTGCCGGCGGGTGTCGCCCTATCTATGGGCGAGACACCGAAATCTCGCGCGCCTTGCCGCGCCGGGCCGAAAGGAACGAAGCCATGCGGATCAACGCCGATTTTTCCCGCCGCGTCCTCGTGAAGTTCGACGAGACCGACTGGGTGCCCTCGCCCATGCCGGGCGTGGAGCGCAAGATGCTGGACCGGATCGGGGAGGAGGTCGCCCGCGCCACCAGCATCGTGCGCTATGCCCCCGGCAGCGCCTTCTCGCCGCACACCCATGACGGGGGCGAGGAGTATCTCGTGCTCGACGGCACCTTCTGCGACGAACAGGGGGCCTTCCCGGTCGGCAGCTACGTGCGCAACCCGCCGACCTCGCGCCACACGCCCTCCGCCCCCGACGGCGCGACGATCCTCGTGAAGCTCCACCAGTTCGACCCGGCCGACCGCACGGAGGTTCACGTGGACTCCGCGGCCGAGGACGCCGCCCGCCTGCCGCTCTTTTCCGACGACCGCGAGGACGTGGCGATCGAGCGCTGGGCGCCGGGTGCCCGCGTGACGCTCGACGCCAGGGGCGGCATGGAGATTTTCGTGCTCGAGGGCGGCATCGAGGAGGGCGGCGACAGCCTCGGCCGGTGGGACTGGCTGCGCCTGCCCACCGGGACCGAGACCACGGTCGAGGCGGGCCTGCAAGGCGCGCGCGTCTGGATCAAGTCCGGCCACCTCGCCCACGTCCCGGCGGACATGTGAGCCCGAGCCGGGCCATCGGACGACGCCCTGGCCGCGACGCTTGATGGTGCGGAAACCGGGACTGGAAAACACATCCAGAGACACCCCGGGCCATCGAGGACCCAATTCTTGTTATTCGATAATGGAAATTGATTCCCTGTGTCTCGGTCTGCCCAAGTCACCCTTCCCCGAAACCTCTCGCGGGCCGGGTATCGCTACGCCGTGACGCTGGAGCGCCGTCACGGCGTGACTGGCAAGTGGTCACAGGTCACTGCCAGTCGTTGCCACTGAGTTTGCCGCGACGTTCAAGTTCCTGCTCGAGCGCCTCGGCCTGCTGCGTTGGCAGGTATTTCCGACGAAGCGACAGCAGCTCAGGACCGAAAGCGGCGTCGAGTTCGGCGCCGAAGCGAGCGAAGACTTCGGCGATGTAAATCTCGTGCCGGATCAGACTTTCCACCAAGACCACGACGGGCCGGTTGTGGGTATAGATACCATAGCCGTTTTCCCGGATGCTGGCGGTGAGCGCGGCCGAGAAATCCGTGGTCAAGCTGAACAGGTGGTTCGAAAGCCCCACGGGCGTGCCGCTGTTCTCATGCAGATAGACGCGGGCGCGATCCCCGAAGGATAGCCGGCGCCGATCTGCCTCGTCGCCGAACAGCACGATCACCACTTCCACGCCGCGCTCAACTGCCCTTTCAAGTGCCGGAGCATGCGGATCGACCAGATGCACGGCGCCCTTGATCCAGACGTGTCGCTCTGAGCCTTCTATCAGTTCGTCGATCTTGGTGGGCACTTCGCTGCTATGAGGAATCGACCAGACGTGTTCCATCTGCGGCGGACGCTCGATCTGGCGCAGAGATTGCGCGAGCGACTTGCAGAGGCCGGCGGTGTTCTCCGAGATCCGCCCCAGAAAGACGTCCGGATCGATGGGCACGTAGCGCACCGGATTTTCCGACACCATCTGCACGGCACCCTTTCGCGAAAGGTTGTCGAGCGCGCCGTAGGCGTTTGAGCGAGGCATCCTTGCCCGCTTGGCAATGTCGTAGACGGTGGCCGGGCTCTTCTGCATCAGCGAGAGAAGGCACCGGCCCTCATACTCCGTGAAACCCACCTGCTGCATCTGGGCTATCAGGTCATCAGACATCCGATCTCCATTCCTCGTCCTTCTGGAGATTACGATTCGCGCCGCGTCAGGGCAACGTGGTTGTTCAAGAGACTACGCAACCCGCGAAGCTGGCGCGCACCCCGTTCAACGCATTGATTATGTTTTATAAAATATAATTGTCAGGCGTGGATTTTTAGGTGTAGCTTGAACAACAACTACACAGCACGGAGATCCGCCATGTCCTCAGAACAGGCTGCGCTCGACGGCCTCACGCTCCGGTTTGCGGAGCATCTGGCGAGCTCGAGCTATGACGATCTGCCCGCGGATGTGGTCGAGAAGGCCAAGCTCATCCTGCGTGACGGCGTCGGAAACGAGGTAGCGGCGTCGGCAATCGCCGAGCCCGCGCAACGCATGGTCGCGCTGGTCTCGGAGTGGGGCGGAGCCGAAGACAGCACGATTGTCGGCTACGGCCGGAAGGTGCCGCTGCCGCACGCCGCCATGTGCAACGCAATGATGGGTCACGGGATCGAACTGGACGATGCGCATGGCAGCGGTCTGATAAAGGCGGGCTCGGTGCTGGTGCCGTCCGCTTTCGCCGCAGCGGAAAAGTCCGGCGCCTCCGGGCGTGACGTCGTCGCCGCAATCGTTGGCGCCTACGACATCGCGGTGCGTATCGCCAAGGCCATCAACCCAGGCCATCGAAAGCGCGGCTATCACACTACGGGCACCGTATCGGCCATCGCGTCGGCCGGCCTGACCGCAAAGCTGCTGGGTTGCGACGCCGAAGGCATCGCCTGGGCCATCGGGCTCGGCGCGATGCAGTCCGCGGGCATCCAATCTTATCTGGACGATCCCTGCATGGCCAAGCCGTTCAGCCCGGGCAAGGCCGCGTTCAACGGAACCCTGGCAGGCGTGATGGCCAGCCGCGGCTTCACCGGCCCGAAGAAGGTGCTCGAATCGAAGGAAGGCTTCTTCAACGCGTTCACCGACAGCGTCCGCATCGAGGATCTCGCACCCGACACGCTGGGCTCGCACTGGTCGATAATGGAAGTCGGCTTCAAGCCGCACGCGGCCTGCCGCTATGCCCACGGCCCGATCGACCTGGCGCAGCGGGCCTATCACGAGTCCGGGGTTCGGCTCGACGACGTCGCCAAGGTGACCGTCGGCATGAGCGAGATGGCCATCCGGCAAGCCTCGAAGCCGCGGGTGACGAACCTGAACGCGGCCATGGGCAGCACGCAGTTCAGCATAGCGCTGGCCCTGGAAAAAGGCGCCAACGGGCTCAAGGAATACTGGGAGACATTCCCCGGCACCAGGGTCCACGAGGGCGCACGGCATGTCGAACTCGAACCTGATCCGGAGTACGGCCTGACCGGCCGGCAATCGCGACTGGCGATCGAGCTGCAGGACGGACGCACCCTTTCCTTTTCCTCGCTCGAGCCGAAGGGCGAGCCGACCAACCCGCTGACCGCCGATGAGCTGGAGCAGAAATACCTCGCGATGACGACGATGGTTGTGGACGAGGCGCACGCGCGCCGGCTGGCGGACATTGTGATGTCGCTGGAGAGCCAGGAGAATGCCTCGGCCATTCCGCAAAACACGGTGATTGCCGATGGACCTGCGCTTCGCGAAGCCAGCTGAGGGCAGGACGCCCGCGGTCGGCGCACTGCCCGCGGGCGAACAGCTCTCGGTTCCCTGCGCGTTTATGCGCGGGGGATCAAGTCGAGGGGGATTCTTTCTTGCCTCGGACCTCCCCGCGGACGTGGTCGAACGGGATGCCCTGCTGCTGGCGGCCTACGGATCCCCGGACACCCGGCAGATCGACGGCATCGGCGGCAGCGATCCGCTGACCAGCAAGGCGGCCATCGTGGCACCATCGGCACGCTCGGACGCCGACGTTGACTACACCTTCTGTCAGGTCGGGATCGACCGTGCGCAGGTTTCGACCGGCGGCAACTGCGGCAACATGATTTCTGCCGTCGGTCCCTTCGCGATACTGCGTGGGCTGGTCGAACCGGTGGAACCCGAGACGACCATCCGCATTTACACCACGAACACCCGCCAGATCGTGACCGCGCGAGTGCCCGTGCTGGACGGAATGCCGCAAATCGAGGGGGATTGCAGCATTGCCGGGGTGCCCGATCCGGGCGCCGCCATCCGGCTTGATTTCGGCGATTGCTCCGGCGCCGTTTCGGGCCGGCTTCTCCCAACCAGCAGGCCTGCCGACATCATCGACGTGGCAGGCCGCGAGGTGCAAGTCTCGCTCGTGGATGCCGCGACCCCCTTCGTCTTCGTGCGCGCGGCGGACCTGGCGGCGAGCGGCACGGAGTTGCCCGACACGATCTTGGCGAACCCCGACCTTCTCGCGCGCCTCGAAGAGGTGCGCGGCTGGGCCGCCGAACGTCTGGGGCTCGTGGACAGCTCGGCCCGCGCATCGGAAATCTCCCCGAACGTTCCGCGTGTCATGATGGTCTCCGAGCCGGCCGGCTATGTCACGACCTCGGGGGCCTCCGTCGCGCCGCAGGATGCCGACCTCGTAGTGCGTCAGATGGCCATGCAGCGCCCGCACCGCGCCCTGGCAGTGACAGGCGCGGTCTGCACAGCCGTCGCCTCGGCAGTGCCGGGCACCGTCGTGGCGGACTGCATGGCGCCGTCCGGCGCGGAGCGCCGCATCGGCCATCCGGGCGGCGTGATGCGGGTGGCCGCGCAGGTCGAGCCGGACGACGGCGACAGGCTCGTCATCCGCAGTGCCGAGGTGGAGCGGACGGCACGGCTGGTGATGGACGGCATGCTCTATGTCCGCCGTCGCAAGCTCGAGGCGATCACAGACCTGCTTAGGCGGACCCGATGAGCGGTGCGCTCGCCCTTCCTCCGCGACGTGACCGCGCGCCGGGTCGCGGCCTGACGGCCGTGATCGACTTCGGCCCGGATGGCTTCGGCTGGACCGGCGAGGCCGGACTGGGAGACCTCCTGGCCTGCGCAGGTCCCTACATCGACTACGCCAAGATCTACGCGATCAACTCGCTACTCATGCCCGAGGAGACGCTGCGACGCATCGTCGATCGCTACCGCGAGGCGCAAGTGGCGACCTTTTCGGGCGGCATTCTCTTCGAGTGGGCGCATCGCCAGGGCGCGTTGGCTGATCTTCCAGCGCTGCTTCGTGAGAAGGGCATCGGCGGGCTGGAGGTGTCCGAAAACTACATACGCATGGATCCGGCCGAGCGCGACGGGCATATCGCCCGGTTTCACGAAGCCGGGTTCGAAGTCATCTACGAATTCGGCCGCAAAACACCAGATGCGCCGCTCAGCGTGCAGCATCTGGCCGACATCGTCGGGGACGTCCGCGCCGCCGGTGCAGCACATGTGATCGTGGAGCAGTCTGAAATCGACTTGGCCGCCGCCGACGATCCCGCCATCCTGTCCCGCCTCGCGCAGCAGGACTGGTTCGCGGGTGTCTTCGTGGAAATGGATCCCTACAGGTTCCCTGGCCAGGCTGCCGAGGTGATCCAAAGTCTCGGTGCGCAGGTGAATCTCGCCAACATCGCACCGGGGCAGGCACTGAGGCTCGAGGGGCTGCGGCGCGGCATCGGGCGCGCGGTGGACTATGCAATGTTCGACGACGCAACCGAGAGGGAGGGGGTTTCATGAGGGACGCGACGGAACCGGGACTGGACGCGGACGTGATCGTCGTTGGGGCAGGCAATGCCGCGTGCTGCGCGGCGCTGTCCGCCCGCGAAAACGGGGCTGAGCGCGTCCTCGTGCTCGAAGCCGCGCCGGAAAGCGAGGCGGGAGGCAATTCCACCTACACGGCCGGCGCGATGCGCGTCGCCTACGAGGGGGTGGACGACCTGCGTAGCATCGTGGGCGACATTCCCGCCGACCTAGAGTCAATCACGGATTTCGGGAGCTACGCGGAGGAGGACTTCTTCGACGACATGTTCCGCGTCACGAAATACCGGACCGATGCAGATCTCTGCGAGGTTCTCGTGCGCGGCAGCCTGCCCACGCTGCAATGGATGCGGGGCCAGGGCGTCCGGTTCCAGCTGAGTCTCGGCCGGCAGGCCTACAAGGTGGACGGGCGCTTCAAGTTCTGGGGAGGGCTCGCCTGCGAGGTCTGGGGCGGCGGCCCCGGTCTTGTCGAGATGCTGCACAAGGCATGTATCGACCGTGGGATCCGCATCCTGCATGAAACGGTGGCTCTGGATCTCTTGGCTGACGACGACGGGGTGCATGGCGTCGTGGTTCGGAACGAAGGGCGGTCGCGCACGCTGCGCGCGCGCGCGGTGGTGCTGGCCTGCGGCGGCTTCGAGTCGAACGCGGAGATGCGTGCGCGTTATCTTGGTCCGAGCTGGGATCTCGCGAAGGTGCGCGGAACACGCTACAATATGGGCGAAGGGATCCGCATGGCCCTGGCGATCGGCGCGATGCCCTATGGCCACTGGTCGGGGGCCCATGCCGTGGGGTGGGATCTCAACGCGCCCCCTTTCGGCGACCTGCGGGTGGGCGACAATTTCCAGAAGCACAGCTACCCGTTCGGCATCATGGTAAACGCGCGGGGCGAACGCTTCGTGGACGAGGGCGCGGATTTCCGCAACTACACCTACGCGAAATACGGGCACGAGGTGCTGCGCCAGCCGGACATGTTCGCCTGGCAGGTATTCGACGCCAAGGTGAGCGACCTCCTGCGAGACGAGTATCGAATCCGCGAAATCACGAAGGTCACGGCCGGCAGCCTCGAGGAGCTGGCGGCAAAGCTCGAGGGAGTGGATGCGGATGGCTTCCTCGAGACAGTGCGTGCCTATAACGCGGCCGTTCGGCAAGACGTTCCCTTCAACCCAAACGTCAAGGACGGGCGCGCCGCCGCCGGACTCGCCGTGCCGAAGTCGAACTGGGCGAACACGATCGACGAGCCGCCCTTCGAGGCCTATGCCGTGACCTGCGGCATCACCTTCACCTTCGGTGGCCTCAAGGTGACGGATCGTGCCGAGGTGGAGGATCGGCACGGGGGCGTCATTCCGGGGCTGTTCGCCTCCGGCGAGATCGTGGGCGGACTGTTTTACCACAATTATCCCGGCGGCACGGGACTGACCTCGGGAGCGGTGTTCGGCAAGCTCGCCGGACAGAGTGCGGGCCTTTACGCCCGCGAAAGGGCGGCCGCCTGACGCGGCCGCAATCTAGGGAGGAGAAAACCATGTCTGCTATGAACAAGGACCTGGCCGGCTTCGGGCGTCGCGCCGTGCTGGCAATGATCGGTGCCGCGGTCGGCGCGCTGGGGCTCCAGGCGACAGCGGCCTCGGCCGAGACGTTGCGCATCGGCGTGCAGTCGGTGCCGCCCGACGAAGTATATCTGGCGAAGGACTGGATCGCGCCCTATGGGCTCGATGCAAACATCACGCAGTTCTCGTCCGGCGGCGAGATGGTCAAGGCCTTCATCGCGAACCGGATCGACGTCGCCAATGGTGGCTCGGCGCGGCTGGTGACGCTTGCGGCGCAGCAGCCGGACATCTTCTACATCGCGGCCACGCACCAGTATGGCGGCGATCGCTACGGCGTGATCGTGGAGGCCGACTCGACGGCGCAGTCCATTCACGATCTCAAAGGCGAAAAGATCGGCGCCGTCACGGGATCCGGCACATACAACACATTCCGGGTCTACCTCGAGCAGAACGGACTCTCGGAGAAGGACTTCGAGGTCATCAACATGAAGGTGGACGACCTGCGTGCCGCGGTCGA
The DNA here is from genome assembly GCA_964585075.1 of uncultured Rhodobacterales bacterium. Lineage (GTDB taxonomy): Bacteria > Pseudomonadota > Alphaproteobacteria > Rhodobacterales > Rhodobacteraceae > Rhodosalinus. The sequence continues at coordinate 4,877 of CAZPCU010000023.1, read as the reverse complement.
GAACGGTCTCATCGCCGCCGCCGTCGCTTGGGAACCGCATGTCTCGATCGCCGAGGACATGGGGGGCGTGAAGCGCCTCGTCTCGATGAAGGAAGTCAACCAGAGTCCGAACTTCATCCTGGTGCGCCGCGATTTCGCCGACGAGAATCCGGACGCCGTGGTGAAGTTCATCGCGTCGCAGATCGACTCTGCCAACTTCATCACGACGAACCCGGCCGAGGCGGGACAGATCGCTGCCGCTCAGATCGCGAAGAGAGGCGTGCGGGTGGCTCCCACCGCGCTCGAACTGTCCTTCACGCGCATCAACGTCGACCGCGAGGTGACCGACGAACTCATCAGCGAAGTCGTCCCGGTCGCCGAGTCGATGATGGCCGCGGGCAAGGTGGATCACATCCCCGACTTCGCCTCCTTCGTGCGCAGCGACTTCGTCGAGCGCGCCAGCGAGATGGCGATCAGCCTGGAAAACGGCTCGTAACGGCACGGGCATGGCCGACACCTTCGAAAGGGAAGACGCTATGTCGCTCGGCGGCGACCTCATGCAGCGCGTCATGCACATCGTCCGCTTTCTCATTCCGATCGCGGGCCTGCTG
>CAZPCU010000023.1:3401-4277 GCA_964585075.1 uncultured Rhodobacterales bacterium | reverse complement strand
TGGCGAAATCCAGCGTCCTGCCCGCGCCGAGCATGATCGCCACGCGCGCTCTCGAACTCCTCGGTCTGTCGGGAGACGGGTCGGCCGTGCTCTGGTCGCATATCGCCGTGAGCCTGAAGCGGGCCTTCATCGCCTTCGGCTTCGCCGTCCTGATCGGCGTGCCGCTGGGGTTCGCGCTGGGGCTGAGCCAGACAGTCTATCTCTGGGTCAGCCCCATCCTCAGCCTCATGCTGCCCCTACCGGCGGTGGCGTGGACACCGATCCTCTTGGTGGCCTTCGGGCCGGGCGACCTGACCATCGTCACAGTGTGTTTCCTCGGCGCCGTTTTCCCGGTGCTCTACAGCACCATGCAGGGGGTGCGCGCCTGCGGACAACATCCGGTCTGGGTCGTGCGCAGCATGGGTGGTCGCTTCCATGACGTGTTCTTCCGCGTGCTGATACCATCCTCGATGCCGGCGCTCATCACCGGCTTCAAGCTGGGCATGGCGCATTCCTGGCGCACACTGGTGGCCGCGGAGATGCTCGCTGCGCTCTCCTCTGGGGTCGGTTACATGATCTTCGCGGCGCGATCCTACATGGACGTCTCCACGATGTTCGTGGGGATCGTATTCCTCGCCATCATCGGAATGCTGTTCGAGCATATCCTCTTCGGGACGCTCGAGCGCCGCACGATCCGGCGCTGGTATGCGCTCGATCCCGCGACAGGAGGCCGTCAATGACAAAGACGACGCATGCGGGCGATTTCGGCGCCCGGCCCCAGGGTCTGCGCCTGCCCACCATCCCGATGGCGATCGTGCGACCGGTGATCTCGATCGGCGTGATCTTCGGCCTTTGGGAGATCGCGGCGCGCACCGGCATGATCAACGACTTTCTGTT
>CAZPCU010000023.1:0-3391 GCA_964585075.1 uncultured Rhodobacterales bacterium | reverse complement strand
AACCGCGATTCTGGCCGCGCTCTGGACGGAGGCGGGCCCCAACGGCAACCCGCCCTACGCGATGGTCTGGCACATCCTTCTCAGCTTCTACCGGCTGGCGATGGGCGTTGGTCTGGCATTGATCGCAGGAACACTGATCGGTCTCGCCATCGGCCTCACGATCTGGGGGCGGGCGACCTTCAAGCCCATCATAAGCGCGATCATGCCGGTGCCGACGCTTGCCTGGACGCCGGTGCTGCTGCTGGTGTTCGGAATCGACAACTGGACGACGATCACCGTGGTCTTCATCGCCACCCTCTTCGAGATCGTCTACAACGTCGTCACCGGCCTGGAGATGATGTCGAGGAAGGTCTACTGGGTCGCGCATTCGATGGGCGCCAACCGGGTGCAAACCTTCCGCTTCGTGATCCTGCCCGGCGTGATGCCGTATCTCATAACCGGCCTGAAGCTGGGCGTCGGCTATGCGTGGCGCGCGCTGGTCGCTGCCGAGATGCTGGCGGCGAGCTCCTTCGGCCTCGGTTTCATGATCTACGACGCGTCGGAATACATGACCATGGAGATCATCTACGGGGGAATCCTGATGATCTCGCTCCTCGGTCTTCTGATCGAGCGTTTCGGGATCGGTCAACTCGAGAAACACACAATCCAGAAGTGGGGCGTCAATGTCGAACGTTGAAAAACTGTCCGTGTCCGGGTCGCAATCCATCGACGCCCTGGCCGAGCGTCCCAAGATATCCGCCGATGGCGTGCAGGTCCGCTTCGGTCATGTGACTGCCGTGGAGGATTTCACCTGCGACATCAACGAACGCGAGTTCGTTTCGATCATCGGGCCCTCCGGCTGCGGCAAGTCCACGATGCTCTACGTCATCGCGGGCTTCATCAAGGCCACGGCCGGAACGGTCCGTGTTGAAGACCGGGTGATCACGAAGCCCGGGCCCGACCGCGGCATCGTATTCCAGGAGTTCGTTCTCTTTCCTTGGCGGACCGTCATGCGCAACATTACCCTTGGTCCAGAGATCGCGGGGATACCGAAGGCCGAAGCCGAGGCGCGGGCGCGAAAATGGATCCGGTTGACCGGACTCACGGGCTTTGAGGACGCCTATCCCGCGACCCTGTCCGGCGGAATGAAGCAGCGGGTGGCGATCGCCCGTGCACTGACCTGCGAGCCTGACATCCTGCTTCTGGATGAACCCTTCGGCGCGCTCGACGTGCAGACCAAGAATTACGTCATGAAGGATCTTCAGGATCTCTGGATCAAGGCGAACAAGACCATTCTGATGGTCACGCACAGCGTCCAGGAGGCGACGCTGATGGCCGACCGGGTGCTCGTCCTCGGCGCGCGGCCGTCACGGATCGTGGCCGATGTGCGGATCGACCTGCCGCACCCCCGCGACCCGAACGACGAGGCGCTGCACGCCTATCGCAAGCACGTCACCGACGTGCTTTCCGCAGAGGTGGACCGGTCGATGAAGGAAGAGCGTAGCGGCGGCTGACCGGCGACCGGCACCGCCCGGGGACAAGTAGGCGAACGCATGCGCCCGCAGGTGCCTGGGCTTGGCCGAAGAGACCTCTAGCGGAGTTCGGACGATGCGACAGGCCTTGCCGCGCGCATTCCGCGGGCTGTCGGTTCTGCGCGCACACCTTCCCGGCGTCGCGCTGTCGGCGGTGATCGCCCTGGCGGCGGCTTCGCTCGCCTCTCAATACGGCGCTCCGACCATGCTTCTGGCGCTGTTGATCGGTATGGCGTTCAACTTTCTCGCTGCCGATCGCAAATGCCGGCAGGGCGTGGAATTCTGCGCGCGCACGGTTCTCAGGCTGGGCGTCTGCCTGATGGGGCTGAGGCTTGGCTTCGAGGAACTCGACGCCCTCGGGCCCGGCCCGTTGTTCGCGGTCGGGGGGCTGGTGCTCGTCACGCTCGGTTTCGGGGCGGCGCTGTCCTTTCTGTTCGGTCGGCGGCTGGCCTTCGGGCTTCTGGCCGGCGGATCGGTGGCAATCTGCGGAGCCTCGGCTGCCATGGCGATCTCCGCGGTTCTGCCGCCCCGGGCGGGACGCGAGAAGGACACGCTGTTCGTCGTGATGATGGTGACGTCGCTCTCGACGATCGCGATGATGCTCTATCCGCCCCTTTTCCGCCAAATGGGTTTCGACGATACCCAGGCCGGTTTTCTGATCGGGGCGACCATCCACGATGTTGCGCAGGTGGTGGGCGCCGGCTATTCGCTCGGCGAGCAGGCCGGGCTTGTCGCCACATTCGTCAAGATGCTGCGCGTCGCGCTGCTGCCGGTCGTGCTCCTGCTGATCATGGCGTGGCTTCCCGGAACCCGGCGGCAGGGCGTGGGCCTGCCTTGGTTCGTGGTGGGCTTCGTCGCGCTTGCAATCCTCGCCAACACCGGCCTCCTCCCGGAACCGGTGATCGAGGCCGGCGCCGACGCCTCGTCCTGGTCGCTTGTCCTGGCCATCGCGGCGCTCGGGGTGAAGACGAGCCTCGCCAGCATGATGTCGGTCGGCCCGAGCTATGCGGCGATCCTTGTGCTCGAAACGCTGTTTCTGCTCGCCGCGGCGCTTGGATTCATGTTCGTCTGGGCGGGCTGAGCGCAGTCCGCACCGACACGCAGCGCATTCGTATCTGTCTCGGGAGCATCATGCATGGCGCGGTCTCCGCGGCGGCCCCGACCGCCGTTGCTGGTTGTTTCAAGACCCGGAGATTACGCCGCCTTCAAGCTTCCACCACTTCCGGGACAGGCCCCGAACAGTTATCCGGCCACTATGCATGGCCAGGCTGTTTCAGATCGCTGATGGCCTCGCACAGCGCGTCTATCCCCTCTTCGATCAGACTCCGGTGGATTGATGAAACTCCGAGACGAAAGAGTTCCTTGCCATCTGTTTTGTCGGCAAAGCACGGAGCGAGCGGCTCCACGATGACGCCTTTCTTCCGCGCGGCGCGGGCGATCGTCGTGGCATCCAGCCGGGCATCGTCACTTTCCAGGACGAAATTCGTGCCCCCGAACTCTCCGGATCTCAGGAAGTCCGGCAGCCTGTCGCCCAGGACGGACCTGGCCAGTTTCCAGCGTTGCTCGTAATCATCGCGCACCCTGCGAAGCAATCCGTCGTAGTAGCCGAGGCGGATGAACAGGGCCGCCGTCTGTTGCAGGATCATCGGCGGATGGCGCAGCATCATGCCCCGGCAATCGCGGGCGGACGCGATGAATTCCGCAGGGGCGGTCATGTATCCGAGTCGCAGACCAGGCGAGAGCCCCTTGGACAGGCTGCCAAGGTAGATCAGGCGGCCCGTCGTATCCAGACTGTGAAGCGGCAGGGGGGTGGCGTGCCGATAATCCACGTCGCATTCGTAATCGTCTTCGACAATGTAGAAATCATAGTCTTCGGCCGC
>CAZPCU010000022.1:11460-12779 GCA_964585075.1 uncultured Rhodobacterales bacterium | reverse complement strand
GCTTCAGCGGCCAAAGCGTTTCTTCGGCGCGGCGCGCAACATCGAGGAGGGCGGCTCGCTCACAATCATCGCGACGGCGCTCATCGATACCGGAAGCCGGATGGACGAGGTGATCTTCGAGGAGTTCAAGGGCACCGGCAACTCGGAGATCGTGCTCGACCGCAAGATCGCCGACAAGCGGGTGTTCCCGGCCATCGACATCCTGAAGTCGGGCACGCGGAAGGAAGACCTTCTGGTGGACAAGGCGGATCTCCAGAAGACCTTCGTGCTCCGCCGGATCCTGAACCCCATGGGCACCACGGATGCCATCGAGTTCCTGATCTCGAAGCTCAAGCAGACCAAGACGAATGCGGAGTTCTTCGAGTCCATGAACACCTGAGACCGTGGCGCGGGAGACGATCTTCGCACTCGCGTCGGCCCGGGGAAAGGCGGGGGTCGCGGTGATCCGGATCTCGGGGCCGAAGGCGTGGGATGCCGGGCGGGCACTGGCGGGCCGGCTGCCCGAGCCGCGGCATGCCGCGCTACGTCCGCTCCGGGACTGGGAGGGCGCGCTTCTGGACGAGGCGCTCGTCTTGTGTTTCCCGGCCGGCGGGAGCTTCACGGGCGAGGATGTCGTCGAGCTTCAATGCCACGGTAGCGTGGCCGTGGTTCAGCGCGTTCTGGCCTGTCTCGGGGCGCAGGACGGGCTCCGCCTCGCCGAGCCCGGCGAGTTCACCCGACGCGCGATGGAGAGCGGCCGCCTCGATCTGACGCAGGTGGAGGCGCTGGCGGATCTCATCGAGGCGGAAACCGAAGCCCAGCGACGCCAGGCCCAGCGCAGCTTGAGCGGGGCGCTCAGGGAACGCGTGGCGTCATGGCGGAAGGATCTCGTTCGGGCCGCGGCGCTGCTGGAAGCGGTGATCGATTTCGCTGACGAGGAGGTGCCCGAGGACGTCTCGCCCGAGGTGGTGGAGCTGTTGGAACGTGTTCAATCGGGGCTTCGTGGGGAGCTCGAGGGAATCGGTGCAGCCGAGCGTATCAGGGAGGGTTTCGAGGTCGCGATCGTCGGCCCTCCCAACGCCGGCAAGTCGACGCTGTTGAACCGCCTCGCTGGCCGGGAGGCGGCGATCACCTCCGACATCGCGGGCACGACGCGGGATGTCATCGAGGTGCGGATGGATGTCGGTGGCCTGCCGGTAACCTTCCTGGACACTGCAGGTATCCGAGAGGCGCAAGACAGCGTCGAGTCGATCGGAATCGAGCGTGCGCGTGCGCGTGCGGAGGCGGCGGATCTCAGGGTGTTTCTGGCGGAGGAGGTGCGATCGGTGGCGGGTGTGGCC
>CAZPCU010000022.1:4766-11450 GCA_964585075.1 uncultured Rhodobacterales bacterium | reverse complement strand
CCGGAGGATATCGTTGTGCGCGCCAAGGCCGACCTGCATGGCGGAGAGGGAGTGTCGGGCCTGACCGGGGAAGGGGTGGAGAAGCTGCTCTCGGGCGTGGCGGACATTCTGGGCCAGAGGGCTGCGCGATCCGGGTTGGCCACGCGGGAGCGCCATCGGGCGGCGATGTCGTCTGCATTCTCGGCGCTCGAGGCGGCGGCGGGCGTGGCGGCGGCAGGGCCCGATGCGTATGATCTGGCTGCGGAGGAGGTTCGCACGGCGATTCGGGCCCTTGAATCTCTCGTCGGCCATATCGACGTTGAGGACCTCCTGGACGAGATCTTCGCCAGTTTCTGTCTCGGGAAGTAGGAGCGTTTCACGTGAAACAGTCCTTCGATGTCATCGTGATCGGCGGCGGGCACGCGGGCTGCGAAGCGGCCCACGCCGCCGCCCGCATGGGCGCGAGGACGGCGCTCGTTACCCTGACGCGCGCCGGTATTGGTGTGATGTCCTGCAACCCGGCGATCGGGGGCCTCGGAAAGGGGCACCTGGTGCGCGAGATCGACGCGATGGATGGGGTGATGGGCCGCGTGGCAGATCGTGCCGGTATCCAGTTTCGCCTTCTCAACCGCCGCAAGGGCCCGGCCGTTCAGGGGCCCCGGGCGCAGAGCGACCGCAGGCTCTACCGAGAGGCGATGGCGGCCGAGATGGAGGCGCGCCCGGACCTCGACGTCGTGGAAGGCGAAGTGACGGATTTCGTCATGTCGGGTGATCGGGTGACAGGGGTTCGGCTGGCCGATGGCCCGGACCTATCGGCCCGCGCCGTGGTTCTGACGACCGGCACGTTCCTCCGTGGCGTCATCCATATCGGCGACGTCTCCCGCCCCGGAGGGCGCATGGGCGACAAGCCCTCCGTGCGACTTGCCGAGCGCATCGACTCCTTCGGCCTGCCGCTCGGCCGGCTGAAGACCGGCACGCCACCCCGGCTTGACGCGCGGACGATCGACTGGGCGCGGCTCGAGAGCCAGCCCGGCGACGATGAACCGGTGATGTTTTCTTTCCTGCACCGGAAACCGTTCGTGCGGCAGGTGGCTTGCGGAATCACGCACACCAACCCGCGCACCCACGAGATCATCCGCGACAATCTGGGGCGGTCCGCGATGTATGGCGGGCGTATCGACGGCGTCGGTCCACGTTACTGTCCCTCCATCGAGGACAAGATTGTCCGGTTCGCGGACAAGGAGTCCCACCAGATCTTCCTCGAGCCGGAAGGGCTGGACGATCACACCGTCTACCCGAACGGCATCTCGACGTCTCTGCCGGCGGACGTGCAGGACGCCTATGTGCGCTCCATCGCCGGGCTCGAGGATGCGGTGATCCTGCAGCCAGGCTACGCGATCGAATACGATTACGTGGACCCGCGCGCGCTCGACGGGACGCTCGCGGTCAAGTCCGTGCCGGGGCTGTTCCTGGCCGGGCAGATCAATGGCACGACCGGTTACGAGGAGGCGGCGGCCCAGGGTCTCGTGGCCGGGCTCAACGCCGCGCGGGCGGCACGTGAAGAGGCGCCGGTCTGGTTCAGCCGGTCAGACAGCTATATCGGCGTGATGATCGACGATCTCGTGACACGAGGTGTCAGCGAGCCGTACCGGATGTTCACGTCCAGGGCCGAATTCCGCCTGGCCCTTCGGGCGGACAATGCCGATCAGCGTCTCACGCCGAAAGGTCTGGAACTGGGCTGTGTGTCCCCTGTTCGGCGTGCGGAGTTCGAGGAGCGGATGGAGGCCCTCGACAAGGCGCGGGCAATCCTTCGCGCCCTGAGCGTGACGCCGCGCCAGTTGGCCAGCCAAGGGGTGGAGGTGAACCCGGACGGGCCGCGGCGGGACGGGCTCGCCGCCCTGTCCATCCCGGATGTGTCTGTCGAGACGTTGGAAAGACTGGAGCCGGCGCTGGCGGCGGTGGAGCCGGAGACGCGTTGCCAGGTGGAGCGAGAGGCGCTCTACGCCAACTACATCGAACGGCAGCGCCGGGACGTGGAGGCGATCCGTCGGGACGAGTCGCTCGCGATCCCCGATGGCTTTGACTATGAAGGAATTTCCGGGCTTTCGAACGAGCTCAAGGCGAAGCTGGAGGCCATTCGCCCGGCAAACCTTGCGCAGGCATCGCGGGTGGATGGGATGACACCGGCGGCGCTGACGCTCCTTCTTGTGAAACTGCGGAAAGCGGAGCGGGATGGTGCCCGGGCGGCGGGATGAACGGTCAAAAAGCCGGCAACATGCCCGGGCCGCTGGATGTTTCACGTGAAACAGAGGCGCGGCTCGCGCGGTTCGCAGAACTCGTTCGCAAATGGTCTCCCCGAATCAACCTCGTTTCGCGCGGCGGCCTCGAAGAGCTATGGGAGCGACACATCGTCGATTCCGGGCAGCTCTGGCCCCATGCGCCACAGGGCAGACGCTGGGTGGATCTTGGAAGCGGCGGGGGGTTCCCGGGGCTGGTGATCGCGATCCTGGCGAAAGAAGCGCGGCCGTCTCTCCGCATGACCCTCGTCGAAAGCGATCGTCGCAAGGCGGCCTTCCTCGCGACGGCAAGCCGCGAGTTCGAGCTCGATGTCCGGATTCTCGGGGAGCGAATCGAGCACGTGCCGCCGCAGAACGCCGACATTCTCTCGGCCCGCGCCCTCGCGCCGCTGGACCGTCTCCTCGGCCATGTCAAGCTGCACCTCGCACCGGGCGGGCGCGCGCTCCTGCCCAAGGGTGCGCGCTGGCGGGAAGAGATCGAAACGGCGCGTCAGTCTTGGACTTTCGAGTGGGACGCGATACCAAGCCTCACTGACCCCGCCTCCGTCATACTGTCGATTGGAGAAATTGCGCGTGCCTGACTCGCCCCGTGCCCGTGGCCCCAAGATCATCGCCATCGCCAACCAGAAGGGGGGCGTGGGCAAGACGACGACGACGATCAATCTCGGTGCCGCGCTCGCGGCGGAGGGAAAGCGCATCCTCGTGGTCGATCTGGATCCCCAGGGCAACGCGTCCACGGGGCTTGGGATCGAGCCCGGCCGTCGCGACTACACGACCTACGATCTGCTGCTCGAGGACGTGGCGCTTTCCGACGTCATCCGCCATTGCGGGCCGGACGGTCTCGCGCTCATCCCCGCGAACGTGGATCTGAGCTCCGCCGACATGGAGTTGCTCTCTGCCGAACGGCGCAGCTTCTTGCTGAAGAAGGCGCTGCGTCAATCGCAAATGGCGGAGTATGGGTGGGATTACGTGCTGATCGACTGCCCGCCGTCGCTGAACCTGCTCACGGTGAACGCGATGGTCGCCGCGGATTCGGTGCTGGTGCCGCTGCAGAGCGAGTTCTTCGCGCTCGAGGGCCTCTCGCAGCTGATGCTGACGATCCGCGAAGTCCGGGGTTCGGCCAATCCCGGGCTTCGGATCGAGGGGATCGTCCTGACCATGTACGATGTGCGCAACAACCTGTCCCAGCAGGTGGAGGCGGATGCGCGGGACACCCTGGGCGAACTCGTGTTCCGCACCGTGATCCCGCGCAATGTCCGCCTGAGCGAGGCGCCGTCCTACGCGATGCCCGTCCTGCAATACGATCCGGCCTCGAAGGGCGCGCAGGCGTATCGCGATCTGGCGGCGGAGCTTCTGCGCAATCACGCCCGGGTGGCGGCCTGAGTCGGAGAATCGCAACAATGTCGGAAAAGAAGGGAAGATCGCGCGGGCTCGGGCGTGGGCTCTCGGCGCTCATGGCGGATGTGGAGCCCGCACGCGATGTGGCCGGAGAGCAGTCGGTGCGGCGTCCGGACATGGTGGTGCCGGTCGAGATGGTCGCCCCGAACCCGGACCAGCCGCGCCGCCGCTTCGCCGAGTCCGAGCTTCAGGAGCTCGCCGAATCGATCCGGGCGCGCGGGATTCTTCAGCCGCTTATCGTGCGGCCCGACCCGCGTGAGCCGGCCACCTACCAGATCGTGGCCGGCGAGCGCCGCTGGCGCGCCGCCCAGCTCGCCCAGCTGCACGAGGTGCCGGTGCTCGTGCGGGATTACGACGACACCGAGGTGCTCGAGGTGGCCATCGTCGAGAACATCCAGCGCGCGGACCTGAACCCGCTGGAAGAGGCGGCGGGGTATCGCCAGCTCATGGACCGGTTCGGCCATACGCAGGAGAAGCTCGCCCAGGCCCTCGGCAAGAGCCGGAGCCACATCGCCAACCTTCTCCGCCTGCTGAACCTGCCGGACGAGGTGCAGGAGATGCTGCGGGAGGGCCGCCTGTCAGCCGGGCACGCGCGCGCTTTGGTGGCGACGGACACGCCGGTGGAGATCGCCCGACAGGTGGCCGCGAAGGGCCTCTCCGTGCGCGAGACGGAAAAGCTGGTGAAGAAGTCCGCGCAGGGGCCGTCGCAGTCAGGACGGGTGCGGCCTGGGCCCCCGGAGAAGGATGCCGACACCCGTGCGCTCGAGGGGGATCTTCGCGCCGCGCTGGGGATGGGTGTCTCCATCGAGCATGATCCGGGCACGAATGGCGGGCGGATGGTGATCCGTTACCATTCGCTCGAACAGCTCGATACGCTGTGCAACCTGCTGAGCCGGCAATAGGCGCCCCCTAATCCGACAATAATTGTCGGATAATGCCATTCAGCACGAGGCGGCCCCGCGCGGTCGCGCGCAACCTGTCCCCGTCGCTTTCCAGAAGGCCCAGCTCCGAGAGATCCCCGATCGCCCCTTGCCGCAGCGCCGAGGGATCGAGGGCACGCACGCGCGACAGCGACACCCCTTCGCGCAGCCTCAGGCCCATCATCAGGCATTCCGCGGCCTCGTCCGCCGGATCGAGCGCCTCCGCCCCGCGCCAGCCCTGGCCGGCTTCCGCCGCCTCGAGCCATGTGTCGGGCGCAAGCTCGGTGTCGGTGGCCAGGCGCCCGGCGCCGAGGCTGAGCCGCCCGTGCGCGCCGGGGCCGATCCCCGCATAGTCGCCGTAGCGCCAGTAGATCAGGTTGTGGCGCGACTCCGCGCCCGGCCGCGCATGGTTGGAAATCTCGTAGGCCTCCAGCCCGGCCCCGGCGCAGAGCTCCTGCGTGAGATCGTACATGTCCGCGCTCAGCGGCTCGTCCGGCAGCCCCGCGAGCTTCCCGCGCCCCGCCCGGTCGTGGAAGGGCGTGCCGGGCTCCAGCGTGAGCTGGTAGAGCGAGAGGTGATCCACCGCCATGGCCAGCGCCTCGGAGAGTTCCGCGCGCCAGGCGTCCAGTGTCTGATGCTGACGCGCGTAGATGAGATCGAAGCTCACGCGGTCGAAGGCGCTCCGGGCCGTATCGAACGCGGCACGCGCCTCGGCGGCGGTGTGCAAGCGGCCGAGCCGCGCGAGATCCGCGTCGTTCAGCGCCTGCACACCCATGGACAGGCGGTTCACGCCCGCGTCCGCGTAGGCCCGGAAGCGCCCCGCCTCGACGGAGGTCGGGTTCGCCTCCAGCGTAACCTCGAGATCGCCGCCGGTGTCCCAGGTCGCGCGCACGCGGTCGAGGATCGCGGCGACGAGGTCGGGGTCCATCAGGCTGGGTGTGCCCCCGCCGAAGAACACCGTATCGAGGTGCCGCCCGGCGGTGAGGCGTCCGATCCGGTCGATCTCCGCCAGATAGGCGCGGCGCCAGCGATCCTGGTCGATGTCGCGGGAGACGTGGCTGTTGAAGTCGCAATAGGGGCACTTCGCCGCGCAGAAGGGCCAGTGGATGTAAAGGCCGAAGCCGCCCGCGCGCCAGTCCTCAGTCAAAGCAGCCCGCGACCAGCTTTTCCATGGCGCGCCCCCGATGGCTCATGCGGTTCTTTTCCCAGCGGTCCATCTCGGCGAAGGTCTCCTCATGGCCGTCGGGCACGAAGATCGGGTCGTAGCCGTGGCCTTTCTCGCCGCGCATCGGCCAGGTGATCCGTCCCTCGATCGCGCCCTCGAACAGCTCGTCATGGCCGTCGGGCCAGGCGAGCACCAGCGTGCAGCGGAAACGCGCCGTCCAGGGCCGGGGCGCGCCGCTGGCGAGGAGGGCGTCATGGGCGCGCGTCATGGCATGAACGAAATCCCGGCCCGATCCCGTCTCGGCCCAGTCGGCGGTGTGGACTCCCGGCGCGCCGCCGAGCGCGTCGATCTCGAGCCCCGAGTCGTCGGCGAGCGCGGGCAGGCCCGTGGCCCGTGCCGCGCCATGGGCCTTGATCCGGGCATTGCCGGCGAAGCTCGTCTCGGTTTCCTCGGGTTCGGGCAGCGCGTGATCCGCCGCGCCCGTCACCTCCACGCCGTAGGGCGCGAGAAGCGCCGCGATCTCTTCGAGCTTGCCGCGGTTGTGTGTCGCCACGAGAAGCCGGTCGCCGGCGAAGCGTCTCATCCGCGCGCAGCCTCTTTCTGCACCGCGGCGAGTCGACGGACCCCGGCATCCGCCAGGTCCAGGAGCGCCTCCATCTGTGCGCGGGTGTAGGTGGACCCTTCGGCCGACATCTGTACCTCGATCAGCCGTCCGTCGCCCGTCATGACGAAGTTCCCGTCGGCACCCGCCTCGCTGTCCTCGGCGTAATCCAGATCGAGCACCGCCTGGCCCGCGTAGAGACCGCAGGAGACCGCGGCCACCGGCGCGCCAAGGGGGTCCGATACGATCTCGCCGGCCTTGAGAAGCTTGTTCACGGCGAGGCGCAGCGCCACCCAGCCGCCGGTGATCGCGGCGCAGCGCGTG
>CAZPCU010000022.1:0-4756 GCA_964585075.1 uncultured Rhodobacterales bacterium | reverse complement strand
CCCGTCCGCCTGGATCACGTCGCAGTCCACCGTGATCTGGCGCTCGCCCAGTGCCACGCGGTCCACGCCGGCGCGGAGCGACCGCCCGATGAGGCGCTGGATCTCCACCGTGCGTCCGCCCTGCTTGCCGACGCTGGCCTCCCGGCGCATCCGCGTGTTGGTGGCGCGCGGCAGCATCCCGTATTCCGCCGTGACCCAGCCGAGGCCCGCGCCCTTGAGGAAGGGTGGCATGCGGTCCTCGATCGTGGCCGTGCAGAGAACATGCGTGTCGCCCATGCGGATCATGCAGGAGCCCTCGGCATGTTTCGTGACACCGGTCTCGATTGAAACCGGGCGCAGTTCGCTTAAGTCTCGGCCAGAGGGGCGCATCGTTTCTCCTGCATGTTGCGGCTCGCGCCCCGGATACAGGGCCGCGCTCGGGATGCGCAAGCCCGATTGATTTTTCGCCGCGGCCGGCCTTAATGGCAGGCTGCGCATGGGGTGAACTTGGAAATGCAGGACGCCACACGCCTTCTGGAGGAACTGAACGACCGCTCGCGCGAGGTGTTCCGGCGCGTCGTCGAGGGCTACCTGGACAGCGGCGAGCCCGTGGGCTCGCGGACGTTGACGCGGAGCATGTCGGAAAAGGTTTCCGCTGCGACGATCCGCAACGTGATGCAGGATCTGGAGTATCTCGGGCTGCTCGACAGCCCGCATGTCAGCGCCGGCCGGGTGCCGACGCAGCTCGGGCTCAGGATGTTCGTGGACGGGCTCCTGGAGGTCGGGGATCTGACCGACGATGACCGGGAGAAGATCGACGCCACGCTCGGGTCCAACACGGCGGATATGGGCGGCCTGCTCGACCGGGTGGGCGCGGCGCTGTCGGGCGTGACGCAGGGGGCGAGCCTCGTCCTCGCGCCCAAGCACGAGGCGCCCATTCGCCACATCGAGTTCGTGAGCCTCGCGCCGGACAGGGCGCTCGTGGTTCTCGTCTTCGCAGACGGCCACGTGGAGAACCGGATCTTCACGCCGCCGCCGGGCCATACCCCGTCCTCCATGCGCGAGGCCGGCAATTTCCTCAACGCGGTGGTGAGCGGGCGCACCATCTCGGAGCTTCGCAACGTGATCGGCGCCGAGATCGAGCGTCGCCGGCAGGAGATCGACAGCCTCGCCCGGCAACTCGTGGAGGGTGGGCTCGCGGTCTGGGCCGAGGATGGCGAGAGCGAGGCCCGGCTCATCGTTCGCGGACGGGCGAACCTGCTCGGCGATGCGGCCGGCGAGGAGGAACTGGAGCGCATCCGCGTCCTCTTCGACGACCTCGAGCGCAAGCGCGATATCGCCGAGTTCCTGGAACTGGCCGAGGAGGGCGAGGGCGTGCGCATCTTCATCGGCTCCGAGAACAAACTTTTTTCGCTTTCGGGTTCCTCTTTGGTGGTCTCTCCATATATGAACGCGGACCGGAAGATCGTGGGCGCCGTGGGCGTGATCGGGCCGACGCGGCTCAATTACGGGCGGATCGTCCCGATCGTGGACTACACGGCGCAGCTGGTCGGACGGCTCATTTCCGACCGCAGCTAGAGGTGACACATGGCAGACACCAAGCGTGAGGAAGGATTCCTCGACGACATCGAGGCGGCCGAAGCGGACGAGCGCGCCGTCGAGACCGAGGAGCCGGCGCCGGGAGAGCTGGAGCTCGACGCGCTTCGCGCGGAAAGGGACGAGCTGCGCGACCGCTACATGCGCGCGCTCGCCGACGCCGAGAACGCCCGCAAGCGCTCCGAGAAGGACCGGCGCGAGGCCGAGCGCTACGGCGGCAGCCGGATCGCCCGCGACCTGCTGCCGGTCTACGACAACCTTCAGCGCGCCCTCGCCGCCGCCCGCGACGAGGGGGAGGCGGTGTCCACCGCGCTGGTCGAGGGGGTGGAGCTCACGCTGCGCGAACTGATGAGCGTCTTCCGCAAGCACGGGGTGGAGCCGATCACGCCGCAGGTGGGCGACCGCTTCGATCCCCAGCTTCACGAGGCCATGTACGAAGCGCCGGTGCCGGGCACCACGGCAGGCGAAATCATCCAGGTGCAGGCGGACGGTTTCCTTCTGCACGACAGGCTGCTCCGGCCGGCGCAGGTGGGCGTGTCGTCCAACACGGGATGACGCGGGCGCGCGCGCTCAGGGCTTGCGCGTGATCTCGGCCTTCAGTTCGTAGAGGAGATCGAGCGCCTCCCGCGGCGTGAGCTCGTCGGGATGGATCTCCGCCAGCCGGGTCTCGACCGGCGACGAGGCGGGCTCTGCCGGCGCAGGGCTCGCCAGGGCAGCGAAGAGCGGCAGTTCCTCCACCAGCTCGCCAGGGCGCACGCCGCCCTCGCGATCGCCACGTTCGAGAGTGTTCAGCACCGCGCGCGCCCGTGCGACCACCGAGGGCGGCAGGCCCGCGAGTTGCGCCACCTGGACGCCGTAGGAGCGGTCGGCCGCCCCCGGCCGGACCTCGTGGAGGAAGATGACCTCGCCTTCCCACTCCTTCACCGCGACGGTGGCGTTCTCCACGCCGTCGAGTTTCGCGGCCAGCGCTGTGAGCTCGTGGTAATGCGTGGCGAAGAGCGCCCGGCAGCGATTGACCTCGTGCAGGTGCTCGAGCGTCGCCCAGGCGATGGAAAGCCCGTCATAGGTCGCCGTGCCGCGGCCGATCTCGTCGAGGATCACCAGCGCCCGGTCGTCTGCCTGGTTCAGGATCGCCGCCGTTTCGACCATCTCCACCATGAAGGTGGAGCGCCCCCGCGCCAGGTCGTCCGATGCGCCCACCCGACTGAAAAGCTGGCTGACGACGCCCAGATGGGCGCGGCGGGCGGGCACGAAGGCGCCCATCTGCGCGAGAAGCGCGATGAGCGCGTTCTGGCGCAACCAGGTTGACTTGCCGGCCATGTTCGGGCCGGTGAGAAGACGGATCGCCGCCGCGTCGCCCTCTGCGGAGAGCTCGCAATCATTGGCGATGAATGCCTCCCCCGTGGCGCGAAGCGCGGCCTCCACCACGGGATGGCGGCCGCCTTCGACCTGAAACGCGCGGCTTTCGTCCACCTCCGGGCGCGTCCAGTCCTGCTCGCGCGCGAGATCCGCCAGCGCGGCGGCAAGATCGAGTTCGGCCAGCGCGCGCGCGACGTCCCCGAGCGCGGCGGACTCGTCCAGCACGGCGCGGCGGAGCCGCTCGAACACCGCCTTCTCGATTTCCAGCGCCCGGCCGCCGGCGTTCAGGATCCGCGTCTCCATCTCGGAGAGCTCCACCGTCGTGAAGCGCAGCTGGTTGGCCGTGGTCTGGCGGTGGATGAAGGTCTCGGAGAGCGGCGGCGCCATCATCCGCTCGGCGTGAGTCGCCGTGGTTTCCACGAAATAGCCGAGCACGTTGTTGTGCTTGATCTTGAGAGATCCGATGCCCGTGGCCTCGGCATACCGGGCCTGAAGGCCGGCGATCACGCCGCGCCCCTCGTCGCGAAGCCGCCGGGTCTCGTCGAGCTCCGGCTCGAACCCTTCCGCCACGAAGCCGCCGTCGCGGGCGAGAAGAGGCGGCTCGGCCACCAGGGCGGCATCCAGCAGGGCGAGCAGCGCATCGTGACCGCCGAGCGCGGAGAGCGCGCCGGAGAGGAGCTCGGGCAAGTCGCGGTCGGCCCCGAGCGCGGCGAGAGCCTCCGCCTCGCCCAGCGCCGTGCGGATCGCGGCCAGGTCCCGCGGGCCGCCCCGGTCGAGCGCGAGGCGCGAGAGCGCGCGATCGACGTCGGGCACCTTCCTGAGCCTGTCGCGAAGCTCGCCCGCCAGCGCCGCATCCTCGTGAAGCGCCGCGACGGCCGCCTGCCGGGCATGGATCGTGGCCAGATCGCGCGACGGGGCCGAAAGCCGCCGCTCCAGAAGCCGGGCACCGCCCGCCGTCACCGTGCGGTCGATCGCGCCGAGCAGGGAGCCCGCGCGCCCGCCCTGAAGCGCGCGGGTGAGCTCGAGGTTGCGCCGCGTCGCCGCGTCGATCTGCATCACCCCGCGCGCGGACTCGCGCACCGGAGGGCGGAGAAGCGGCAGCTTGCCCTTCTGGGTCAGCTCCAGGTACTCGACGATCGCCCCCATGGCGGCCAGCTCGGCGCGGGCGAAGCTTCCGAAGCCGTCGAGCGTCTCGACGCGGAAGAGCGCCGCCACCCGTTGCGCGGCCGAGGTGCTGTCGAAGGCCGCGCGCCCGAGCGCGGTGACGGCGGCGCCCTGGTCGGCCACGAGCCCCGCGCACTCCCGTTCGAGGCTCTCGGACAGCAGAACCTCGGAGGGCGCGAGCCGCGCCAGTTCCGGGCCGAGCCGGACGCGCGGGATCGGCATCGCGTGAAAGGCGCCGGTCGAGATGTCCACCCAGGCCAGCGCGCCTTCGCCCCGCGCCTCGGCATAGGCGGCGAGGAAATTGTGCCGCCGCGCTTCGAGGAGGCTGTCCTCGGTCAGCGTGCCGGGCGTCACGAGCCGGATGACCTCGCGCTTTACGACCGCCTTGGAGCCGCGCTTCTTCGCCTCTTCCGGCCGCTCCATCTGCTCGCAGACGGCCACGCGGAAGCCCTTGCGGATGAGGGTCAGAAGGTAGCTTTCCGCGGAATGGACGGGCACGCCGCACATCGGGATGTCCTCGCCCGCGTGCTTGCCGCGCTTGGTGAGCGCGATGTCGAGCGCCTCGGCGGCCGCCGCGGCGTCGTCGAAGAACATCTCGTAGAAATCGCCCATCCGGTAGAACAGAAGCGCATCCGGGTGCTGCGCCTTGATCTCCAGA
>CAZPCU010000021.1:0-12795 GCA_964585075.1 uncultured Rhodobacterales bacterium | reverse complement strand
GGTCTCGTTGGGGTTGGGGTTGGAATTGTATACGACGCCCGCGTTCACGTCGAGCACCATCGCCCCGCAGGCCACCTGCTCGAGCGCGTCCTTCTCGACGGTGGAGAAGTCGCCCGCCTCGAGCTCGGCGGCGAGCTTCTTGCGGCCCGTCGGGTTGATGCGCTCGCCGATCACGCAGAACGGCTCGTCGAAGCCGATGGTGACGGTCTTGGTCCTGGACTCGACGACGGTGCGGGTCATGTCATGCCTTTCAAGCTGCGGTTGCCGGGACGGCGGCGGCGCCGCCGTTCGCCTGGACCCACTCGGCGTTGGCCTTGATGCCGCCGAGGGGGAAGAAATGGACGTTGGTGATGTTGAAGTCGGGATGGCGCGCCTTGTGCGCGGCGAGCGCGGTCAGAACGTCGGTGGGCTCGTAGGGCAGGAGCAGCTTCGAGACGTCCATCGCCCGCTTCTGCAGCACCTTGAGCGAGGGGCCGACGCCGCAGGCCACGGCGAACTTGATGAGGGTCTGGAGCTTCGCGGGCCCGGCGATGCCGATGTGGATGGGCAGCGTGATGCCCTCCGCGCGCAGGCGATCCGCCCAGGCGACAAGCGGCTCCGCGTCGAAGGCGAACTGCGTGACGATCGCCATTTCCGCGTCGGTCCGCTCGGAGAAGCCCTGCTTCCAGCGCAGCGCGGCGTCCACCGCCTCGCTGCCGCCCGCGGGGTCGATGTCGCGGTTGCCCTCGGGGTGGCCCGCGACGTGCAGGCGCCGGAAGCCCGCCCGGTCGAAGAGCCCGCTTTCCATGAGCTGCATGGAGCAGTGGAAGTCGCCGTGGGGCTTCTCGACGCCGCCGGCGAGCAGAAGCGCCTCGCGCACCCCCGCCTCGCCCTGGTAGCGGGCGATCCAGTCGGCGAGCGTGGCCTCGTCCTTGATGATGCGGGCCGGGAAATGCGGCATGGGCTCGTAGCCCTCGGCGCGCAGCCGCGCGGCGGTGGCCACCATGTCTGCGATGGGCGTGCCCTCGATATGCGCGATGTAGACCCGTGTGCCCGCCGGCAGGAGAGCGCGGAAATCCTCCACCTTCTCGGCGGTGCGCGGCATCACCTCGATGGAGAAGCCCTCGAGGAAGCTCTCGATCTCGGGGCTCGCGGGCCTGGGGCCCTCGGCCTTACGCTGGCCAAATCTCAACAGCGCCATGATGGTCTCCTTCCATCGCATCGGGCCGTCAGGCCCAGCCGTCATTCGTAATGAGGGCCTTCAGCCGCTCCTGGTCGTATTCCGCGTCGAGCCGCGCCGCCTCGGCCTCGGCGACCTCGGCGGGCTCGCCGGCCACCTCGTAGGCCGGGGCCTTGCGCCACTCCGCGAGGTAGGCGTCCGTGTCCGACGCGCCCACCTTCATCGCCGCGCGGTCGATCGCCTGCTCGAAGCGCTCGGGCAGCGGCTTCTTGGCGCCGCGCCGGCCCTTGCCGACGATGACCTGGGCGGGAATGTCGCGCCAGTAGACGATGGTGACCTCGGGCATGCGTGATTCCCTCGACTCGGTTGGCCCTCTCTAGAGCAGACGCGGAGCGCGCCGATGCCGGATTTCGACAATTGCGCCGCGCGATGCGACAGGAGCAGCCTAGGGCGGTGGCGCCTGTCGCACCACCGCCGGGGGCCGGAATTCTTCTCAGCTTCTCCATGAGCGGCGCTCAACAACCCAAACGTGCAAGTCTGTGCGAAAACCGCGCATCAAGGTCTTGTCGGGCGGGCGGCGGCACCGTATCTTTGACGCAAGTTGAAATCGGAGGGCGTGTGACATGGCGCCCAGGCGTCCCAAGGGTGCGGGCGCTGTCCCGGTTCCGGTCGAAAGCCCCGCGCCCGCGCGTCCCGATCCGTCCGAGCTTTACGCCGCGCTGGATCTGGGCACCAACAGTTGCCGCATGCTGATTGCCCAGCCCAAGGGCAGCCAGTTCCATGTGGTGGACAGTTTCTCGAAGACCGTGCAGCTCGGCATGGGGCTCGAGCGGTCTGGCAATCTCGGCCGCGCCTCGATGCGCCGCACGATCCAGGCGCTCCGCATCTGCCAGCAGAAGATCCACCGCCACGAGGTGCGGCGGATGCGGCTCGTCGCCACCGAAGCCTGCCGGCGGGCGCGCAACGCGCGCGACTTCCTGCGGCAGGTGGAGCGCGAGACCGGCCTCGCGCTCGAGATCATCCAGCCAGAGGAGGAGGCGCGCCTTGCAGTCATCTCCTGCGCGCCCCTCGTCTCCACCAGGACCGAGCAGCTGCTGGTGGTGGATATCGGCGGGGGATCGACCGAGCTGGTCTGGATCGACCTCTCCTCCGTCCCGAACCGGGAGCGCCCGCGCGCGATCATGCGGCTGCACGCGGGCTTCCACCCGACGGAAAGCCCGTTTCCCGCGGCCAAGGTGGTGGACTGGATCAGCGTGCCGCTGGGCGTCGCCACGCTGCGCGACCAGTTCCGCGACGTGGAGGACGACGCGGCGCGCTACGCGCTCATGAGCTGGTTCTTCGAGGAAAACCTCGCCGATTTCGCCCCCTACAAGGACGAGCAGGCGCGCGAGGGGTTCCAGATCGTCGGCACGTCGGGCACCGTGACGACCGTGGCGGCGAGTCATCTCGGGCTCAGGCGCTATGACCGCACGAAGGTGGACGGGCTGCGCATGACCTCGGACCAGATCGACCGGGTGATCCGCGACTACCTCGCCATGGGCCCGGAAGGGCGCCGGCGCGACCCGCGCATCGGTCAGGACCGTCAGGCGCTGATCATGTCGGGCTCGGCGATCCTGCAGGCGCTCTTGCGCGCCTGGCCGACCGACCGGCTCTCGGTGGCCGACCGGGGCTTGCGCGAGGGGCTTCTCTACGCGCAGATGACGGCCGACGGCGTGCTCGAGGACGGCCCCTTCTGAGCGCGCCGGGAAGCGAGAATTTTCGATCGAAAATTCTCGCGACGGGAGAGGGCGCCTTGCGAGAGTTTTCGATCGAAAACTCTCGCGGCGGTGGATCCGCCGGAGGATGGAAGGACAGCCATGACGCGACGCAAGGGCACGTCGGGGCGCGGGCAGCGCGACCTTACCGTGAAGGTCAAGACGGCGCGGGGGCGCAAGCTCTCCTCGACCCGCTGGCTTCAGCGCCAGCTCAACGATCCCTACGTGAAGCGCGCCCGCGCCGAGGGCTACCGCGGCCGCGCCGCCTACAAGATCATGGAAATCGACGACAAGTACCGCTTCCTCGTTCCCGGGGCGCGGGTGGTCGATCTCGGCTGCGCGCCCGGCGGCTGGAGCCAGGTGGCCGTGGAGCGGGTGAACGCACTCGGGCAGAAGGCGGACAAGGCGCGCGGCCGCGTGCTCGGGATCGACCTCCAGGAGGTGGAGGCCATCCCCGGCGCCGAGCTTCACCGGCTCGACTTCCTGGAGGAGGTAGCGGACGAAAAGGTGAAGGCGTGGCTCGGCGGCAAGGCGGACGTGGTGATGTCGGACATGGCCGCCGCGAGCTCCGGCCACAAGCAGACGGACCACCTGCGCATCGTCGCGCTCTGCGAGGCGGCGGCCGAGTTCGCCTTCGACGTGCTGGAGGAAGGCGGCACCTTCGTGGCGAAGGTGCTTGCGGGCGGGGCGGAGCAGGGGCTCCAGGCGCGGCTCAAGCAGCGCTTCGACAAGGTGGCCAACGTGAAGCCGCCCGCCTCGCGGGCCGACAGCTCGGAAAAGTTCGTCGTGGCGACAGGGTTCCGGGGCCGCGGGGGCGAGGACCGGGAGGATGCTAGCGGCGACGCAGCGCGGTGATGCTCTCGCCGTAGCGCGCGCGGAAGGCGCGGGCGAGGGCGGCCGGGTCGGCATAGCCGCAGCGAAGCGCGATCTCGCTCACAGGGGCCGGGCCCGTCTCGGCCATCTGCCGCGCGGCCGAGAGGCGCAGGTGGCGGTAGACGCGGCCCGGGGCCGCGCCGAGCTCGGCGCGGAAGCGCCGGTCCAGCGTGCGGCGCTGGCAGCCGAGCCGCCGCGCCAGCGCCTCGACCGGCAAGGGCGTCTCTAGGTTTTCCCGCATGAGCGCGAGCGCGCGTCCCACCAGCCCGGCGCGTCGGCTCGACTCCTCCCGCGGCTCCCGGGCGAGGAACAGCCCCTCGATCTCGAGCGCCGGGGCTTCGCCCAGATGCGCGCGCACGAGGCCGAGCGCCATCTCGTAGGCCGACATCGCGCCCGCGCAGGTGAGCCGGCGCCCGTCCGGGACGACCCGGGCGCGCAGCGTCTCCACCCGCGGGAAGCGTTCGGCGAAGCCTTCGAGCGCGTCCCAGTGCACGGTCGCGCGCCGCCCGTCGAGCAGCCCCGCCGCCGCCATGAGCCAGGGGCCCGTGTCGAGCCCCGCCACCACCCGGGCCCGCGCCGCGAGCGCGCGGAGCGCCCGGCGCATGGCCGGCGTGTCCTGCCGCTCGGGGGCGTAGCTCGCCAGGACGAAGAGATAATCGGCGCCTCGCGCCGCCGCCGCCGCGTCGGGCAGGAGGCGCAGGCCGCTCGAACTCGTGACCGGCGCGCCGTCGAGCGTCACGAAGCGCCAGCGATAGGCGTCCCGTCCGGCGAAGGTGTTGGCCGCGCGCATCGGCTCGATCGCGTTGGCGAGGCAGAGGTTCGAGAAGCGGTCGAAGACGAGGAGGTCGATCTCCACCGGCCGCGCCGCGGGAACTGTCCATTCCGGCATGATGATTGTCTCATACCGCAAGGACGCGCGCCGCGCCAGCGCCCTAGCATCGCGCGCAAAACGGAGGATGCCATGCCGCTCGAGATGTCCCGCGAGGTCTTCGTCACCTGCGCCGTCACCGGCTCCGGCTCGACCCAGGACCGGAGCCCCCACGTCCCGCGCTCGCCCGCCGAGATCGCCGCGAGCGCCATCGACGCCGCGAAGGCCGGCGCGGCCATCGTGCACTGCCATGTCCGCGATCCCGAGACCGGCGCGCCCGCCCGCGACCTCGCGCTCTACCGCGAACTGACCGAGCGCATCCGCGCCGCCGACACCGACGTGGTGCTGAACCTGACCACCGGGATGGGGGGCGATCTGGTCTTCGGCGGGTCGGAGACGCCCCTGCCGCTCGCCGAAGGGACCGACATGGCCGGCGCCTCCGAGCGCCTCGCCCACATCGCCGAGTGCCGCCCCGAGATCTGCACGCTCGATTGCGGCACCATGAACTTCGCCGAGAAGGACTACGTGATGACCAACACGCCCGGCATGCTCCAGGCGATGGGCAAGGGCATCACCGATCTCGGGGTGAAGCCCGAGATCGAGGCGTTCGACACGGGCCATCTCTGGTATGCCGGGCAGCTCGTCGCGGACGGGATGATCGCGCCCGATGTGCTCGTCCAGCTCTGCATGGGCGTGCCCTGGGGCGCGCCGGACGATCTGAACACGCTGATGGCCATGGTGAACAACATCCCCGAGGGCTGGACCTTCTCGGCCTTCTCGCTCGGGCGGAACCAGATGCCCTACGTGGCCGCCGCCGTGCTCGCCGGCGGCCATGTCCGGGTCGGGCTCGAGGACAATCTCTATCTCGAGAAGGGCGTGCTCGCCACCAACGCGCAGCTCGTCGAGAAGGCGGTGGGCATCGTCGAGGGGCTCGGCGCCCGCGTCATGACGCCCGCCGAGGTCCGCGAGAAGCTCGACCTCAAGAAGCAGGAGATGGCGTGAGCGGCCTGCGCGTCGTCGTCACCGCCGGCGCCACCGGCCTCGGCCGGGCCATGGCGCGGGCCTTCCTCGCCCGCGGCGACCGCGTGGCGATCTGCGACGTGGACGGCGCCGCGGCGGCCGCCTTCGCCGAGGCCTGTCCCGAGGCGCTCGCCCATGTGGCCGACGTGCGCGACGAGGCTCAGATGGGCGCGTTTCTCGGCGCGGTGGAGGCGGCGTGGGGCGGCGCCGACGTCGTCTGCACGAATGCGGGAACGGGCGGCCCGGCGGGCCGGATCGAGACGCTGGACTACGGCGCCTGGCAGGACTGCGTGGCGGTGAACCTGCACGGGGCCTTCCTGACCTGCCGCTGGGCCGCGCGGGTGATGCGCGGGCAGGGGGCGGGGCTCATCCTGCTGACCTCGTCCACGGCGGGGCTTTTCGGCTACCCGCTGCGCGCGCCCTATGCCGCGTCCAAATGGGCGATCGTGGGGCTCGCCAAGACGCTCGCCATGGAGCTCGGGCCCGACGGGGTGCGCGTGAACGCGCTCTGCCCCGGCGCGGTGGAGGGCGCGCGCATGCAGCGCGTCCTCGCCATGGAGGCCAGGGCGAGCGGCCTTTCGGAAGAGGAGCTTCGCGCGCGCTACGCCAAGGGCGTGTCGCTCCGGAGCTGGGTGACGGAGGAGGACGTGGCCGGGACGGCGCTCTGGCTCGCCTCGCCCGCGGCCGCGCGCATCTCCGGGCAGGTCATCGCCATCGACGGAAACACGGAGACCCTGGTGCCATGACGAAAACGGCGGCGATCATCGGCGGCGGCGTGATCGGGTCGGGATGGGCCGCACGCTTCCTCCTGAACGGCTGGAACGTGCGCGTCTTCGACCCGGACCCGGCGGCCGAACGCAAGATCGCGGAGGCGCTCGCCGCGGCGCGCCGCGCGCTGCCCATGCTCTACGACGTGGCGCTGCCGCCGGAGGGCCGGCTCGAGATCGCGGGCAGCGTGGCCGAGGCGGTCGCCGGCGCCGACTGGGTGCAGGAGAGCGTCTCGGAGCGGCTCGACCTCAAGCACCGGGTCTTCCGGGAGATCGAGGCCGCCGCTCCGGAAGGCGCGCTCATCGGCTCGTCCACCTCCGGCTTCAAGCCCTCGGAGCTTCAGGAAGGCGCGGCCCGGCCCGGGCGGATATTCGTCGCGCATCCCTTCAACCCGGTCTACCTGCTGCCGCTGGTGGAGCTCGTCGGGTGCGCGAAGGAAGGGGCAGAAAGCATTGAGCAAGCATCGGAAATCCTGTCTTCTATCGGCATGTTCCCGCTCCGCGTCCGGGGCGAGATCGACGCGCATGTCGCCGACCGTTTCCTCGAGGCGGTCTGGCGCGAGGCGCTCTGGCTCGTGAAGGACGGCATCGCCACCACAGAGGAGATCGACGACGCGATCCGCATGGGTTTCGGCCTTCGCTGGGCGCAGATGGGGCTTTTCGAGACCTACCGCCTCGCCGGGGGCGAGCAGGGCATGCGCCACTTCCTCGCCCAGTTCGGCCCGGCGCTGAAATGGCCCTGGACGCGGCTGATGGACGTGCCGGACCTCGATGATGCGCTGGTGGAGACGATCGCCGCGCAGTCCGACGCCCAGTCGGGGCACATGCCCATCGCGGAGCTCGCGCGCCTGCGCGACGACAACCTCGTGGCGCTGCTGCGGGCGCTCAAGGCGCGCGGCGCGGCGGCGGGCCGGGTGATCGGCGCGCACGAGGCGCGGCTGCGCCCCGCGCCCCGGGCCGGGACGCCGATGGAAACGCAGCGCCGCACCGTGCCGGTGGACTGGACCGACTACAACGGACACATGAACGAGGGCCGCTACGGGCAGGTCTTCTCCGACGCGGCGGAGACCGTGCTCGCCCATGTGGGCGCGATGGAGGACTACGTCGCGCGCGGGCTCAGCTACTTCACCGTCGAGGCGAACATCAAGTATCTTGCTGAAACATTGGCCGGAGAAGAATTTTTCGTCGAAACCCGTGTGACGCAGGGAGAGGGGAAGAAGCTCCGGCTCTTCCACGAGATGAGACGCGCGGCCGATGGCGCGGCGCTCGCCACCTGCGACCAGATGCTGATCCATGTGAGCCTCGAGACGCGGCGCTCCTGCCTGCCCGCGCCGGAGGTCGCCGAGGCGGTGGCGCGGCTCGCCGCCGCCCATGCCGGGGAGTGAGCCCATGCAGTTCGGCCTGACCGAGGAACAGGAGATGATCGTCTCCACGGTGCGCAGCTTCGTGGAGCGCGAGATCCACCCCCACGAGACGGAGGTGGAGCGCACGGGGCGCGTGCGGCCGGAGCTCGCGCAGGAGATCAAGCGCAAGGTGATCGCGCTCGGCTTCTACGCCTGCAACTTCCCCGAGGAGGTGGGCGGCGCCGGGCTCTCGCATCTCGACTTCGCGCTCGTGGAACGCGAGCTGGGGCGCGGCTCCATGGCGCTCACCCACTTCTTCGGCCGCCCCCAGAACATCCTGATGGCCTGCGAGGGAGAACAGCGCGAGCGCTATCTCTATCCGGCGGTGCGCGGCGAGCGGATGGATGCGCTCGCCATGACCGAGCCCGAGGCGGGCTCGGACGTGCGCGGCATGAAATGCACCGCCCGACGCGAGGGCGGCGACTGGGTGGTCAACGGCACGAAACACTTCATCTCCGGTGCCGATCACGCGGATTTCTTCATCGTTTTCGTCGCCACCGGAGAGGACGATACGCCCCGCGGACCGAAGAAGCGGATCACCGCCTTCCTCGTCGATCGCGGCACGCCGGGCTTCACCGTGCGCGAGGGATACCGCTCGGTCAGCCACCGGGGCTACGCCAACTGCATCCTCGAATTCGACGACTGCCGCCTGCCGGACGCGCAGGTCCTCGGCGAGGTGGACGGCGGCTTCGAGGTGATGAACACCTGGCTCTACGCCACCCGCATCACCGTCGCGGCCATGTCCGTGGGCCGCGCGCGCCGCGCCTTCGACCTCGCGCTCCACCACGCCGCGGAGCGCCGGCAGTTCGGGCAGACGATCGGCCGCTTCCAGGGCGTCTCCTTCCAGCTCGCCGATGCGGTCACCGAGATCGACGCGGCGGACTGGCTGACGCTCGCCGCCGCCTGGCGGCTGGACCAGGGCCTGCCCGCCAACCGCGAGATCGCCTCGGCCAAGCTCTACGCCACCGAAATGCTCGCCCGCGTGACCGACATGGGCGTGCAGGTCTTCGGCGGCATGGGGCTGATGGACGACTTCCCGCTGGAACGCTTCTGGCGCGACGCGCGGGTGGAGCGGATCTGGGACGGCACCTCCGAGATCCAGCGCCACATCATCGGCCGCGAACTGCTGCGCCCGCTGGGAAGCTGAGCTCATGCACGCGCCCGGTCCTTCCTCTTGCCCGGAAATACCCCGGGGGAGTCGCGCGGCACGCGCGACGGGGGCAGCGCCCCCATGACGGCGCCAGCCGCGCCCCGCGACCTCTCCCGGCTCTTCCGGCCCCGCTCCGTCGCGGTGATCGGCGGCGGCTGGGGCCGCGCGGTCGTCGAGCAGCTCGGCCGCATGGGTTTTTCCGGCGAGGTCTGGCCGGTGCATCCGAGGGCGGTCGAGGTGGCGGGCCGGCCCGCCTTCGCCCGGCTGGAGGAGCTGCCGGGCGCGCCGGACGCGGCCTACATCGCGGTCAACCGCCACGCCACGCTGGAGGCGGTGCGGCGCCTCTCGGGCATGGGGGCGGGCGGCGCGGTCTGCTTCGCCTCCGGCTTCGCCGAGGCCGAGCTGGAAAGCGCGGGCGCGGAAGAGCTGCAAGCCGCGCTCGTCGATGCGGCGGGGACGATGCCGGTGATCGGCCCCAACTGTTACGGCTTCGTCAACTATCTCGACGGCGTGCCGCTCTGGCCCGACCAGCATGGCGGGCTGCGCGTGCCGCGGGGCGTCGCCATCGTCACGCAAAGCTCCAACATCGCCATCAACCTCACCATGCAGGCCCGCGCGCTTCCGGTGGCCTATGTGGTGACCGCGGGCAACCAGGCGCAGACGGGCCTCGCCGAGATCGCCGGGGCGCTCGCCGCCGACCCGCGGGTGACGGCGGTCGGTCTGCATGTCGAGGGGGTCTCGGACATCGGCGCCTGGGAGGCGCTGGCCGCGGAGGTGCGGGCGCGGGGGCTGCCCGTGGTGGTGCTGAAGGCCGGCCGGTCGGACCAGGCCCGGGCGGCGGCCGTCTCGCACACCGGCTCTCTGGCCGGCAGCGCGGCCGGCGGGCGCGCCTTCCTCTCGCGGCTCGGCTTCGCGGAGGTGGCGAGCCTGCCCGGCTTCCTCGAGGCGCTGAAGCTCGCGCATGCGACGGGCGGGATCGACTCCGGCGCGATCGGCATGATGTCCTGCTCCGGCGGGGAGGCGAGCCTCGCCGCCGACGCCGCGCTCGGCCGCGCGCTTTCCTTCCCGCCGCTCACCGACGGCCAGCGCACGCGGCTCCGGGCGGCGCTCGGGCCCATGGTGGCGCTCGCCAACCCGCTCGACTACCACACCTATGTCTGGGGCGACGCGCCGCGCATGGCCGAGGCGTTCGCGGCGATGGACGCACCGCATCTCGCCGCCGTCGCCGTGATCGTGGATTTTCCCCGCGCCGACCGCTGCGATCTCTCCGGATGGGACTGCGTGATCGAGGCGGCCTCGGCGGCCCGACACCGGATCGGCCGGCCCGTCCTGCTGGTCTCCAGCCTGCCCGAGGGCATGCCGGAGCCCGTCGCCGAGAGGCTCATGGCGGCCGGCGTGGTGCCGATGGCGGGGCTGGAATCCGCGCTCGAGGCGCTCGAGGCCCTCGGCCGCCGGTCCGCCGCGCCCGCCGCGCCGGCGCCCCTGATCCGCCCGGGGCGGGGCGGGGAAGCGCCGCGGCTTCTCTCCGAGGCGGAGGCGAAGGCGGCGCTCGCCGCGCATCGCCTGGCCGTGCCGCGCGGCATCGAGGCCGGGAGCGCCGAGGCGGCCGGGGACGCGGCCCGACGGCTCGGCGGCCCGGTGGCCGTGAAGGCGCTCGGGCTCGCCCACAAGACCGAGGCGGGGGCCGTGGCGCTCGGCCTCGCCACGCCCGAGGCGGCGCGGGAGGCGGCGGCGGCCATGCCGGGGGCGCGCTTTCTCGTGGAGGAGATGGTCCCGGACGGTGTCGCGGAGCTCCTGCTCGGGGTGACCCGCGACCCGGCCCATGGCTTCCTGCTCACCCTGGCGGCCGGCGGCGTGCTGACCGAACTTCTCGCCGACGGCGCGAGCCTTCTGCTGCCGGCGCGCGAGGAGGAGGTCGCCGCCGCCCTAGACGGGCTCCGCGCCGCGCCGCTGCTTTCGGGCTATCGCGGGCGGCCCGCCGCCTGCCGCCGCGCCGTGCTCGACTCGGCGATGGCCCTCCAGCGTTTCGTGGAGGCGGAGGCGCATCGGCTCGCGGAGGTGGAGATCAACCCGCTCATCTGCACGCCGGATCGCGCCGTCGCCGCCGATGCGCTGATCCGCTTCGGCTGAGCCTGTCACGGCGCCGTCACGGGGGGTTTCTATCTTCGCCGCGGAGCGGCATCCTGCGCAGGTGGGGCCGGGACTCACCCTGGAAACGACATCTAGAGCAGGGACGAGCGACGCATGCTGATCGAGAACAAGACCTTCGAAGAACTCGCCGTCGGCGACAGTTCCGAACTCCGCCGCCTGTGCACGAAGGACGACCTGGTGGTCTTCGCCAACGTGTCCGGGAATCACAATCCCATGCATCTCGTGGATCCGGACGGGGCGGGGCCTGCGGAGCCGGTGGTTCCGTCCATGTTCGTGGCCTCGCTGGTCTCGGCGGTGCTGGGCAACGTGCTGCCGGGGGCGGGCACGCTCTACCGCAGCCAGACGCTGCAGTTCCGCAGCCGCGCCCATGCCGGCGACGAACTCGTCAGCCGCGTCGCCGTCACGGCGAAGGATCCCGACGACAAGACGGTGACCCTTTCGACCGAGGTGCGCCGCGTCTCCGACGACGCGCTCATCATGGAAGGCGAGGCTGTCGTCGAGGCGCCGAAGGAGAGCATGAGCTACGACGACCATGACCTGCCGGGTCTCATCGTCCAGCGCCACCGGCACTTCGAGGAGTTGCTCGGCCGGGCCGAGCCGCTGCCGCCCCTGCCCACCGCCGTCGTCTGCCCCGAGGAGGCCAACTCTCTGGGGGGCGCGCTGCTGGCCATGCGGCATACCCTCGTCACGCCGATCCTCGTGGGCTGTCCGAAGAAGACGCGCGCGGCTGCCGAGGAGATCGGCGCCGATCTTTCCGGGGTCGAGATGGTGGACGAGCCCGACCACGCCGCCGCCGCGCGCCGGGCCGTGGCGCTCGTCACCGAGGGCCGGGCGGCGGCGATCATGAAGGGGCATCTGCACACCGACCAGCTGCTGCGCCCGATGCTCGACAAGGAAAAGGGCCTGCGCGCCGGGCGCCGCTTCACCCATGTCTTCGTGATGGACGTGCCCGGGTTGTCTCATCCGCTGCTCGTCACCGACGCGGCGATCAACATCGCGCCGGACCTCAGGGCCAAGGTGGACATCGTGCAGAACGCGATCGACGTGGCGCGCTCCATCGGGATCGAGACGCCGAAGGTCGGCGTGCTCTCCGCGGTCGAGACGGTGAACCCGGACATTCCCTCCTCCCTCGACGCGGCGCTGCTGTCGAAGATGGCCGACCGCGGCCAGATCACGGGCGGCCTGGTCGAGGGGCCGCTGGCGATGGACAACGCCGTGGACATCGGGGCGGCGCGCACGAAGGGCCTCAAGTCCCCGGTGGCGGGGCACGCGGAGGTTCTCGTGGCCCCCGACATCGACGCGGGCAACATGCTCGCCAAGCAGCTCACCTTCATCAGCCACGCCGAGGGCGCGGGGCTGGTGCTCGGGGCGCGGGTTCCGGTGATCCTCAATTCCCGGTCGGACGACGACATGTCGCGCCTCGCCTCCTGCGCGGTGGCGGCGCTTCATCATGCACGGATCAGCGGCGAGGCGCCGGAGGCGAGGGGATGAGCGGGCATGCGC
The DNA here is from genome assembly GCA_964585075.1 of uncultured Rhodobacterales bacterium. Lineage (GTDB taxonomy): Bacteria > Pseudomonadota > Alphaproteobacteria > Rhodobacterales > Rhodobacteraceae > Rhodosalinus. Next base: position 147 of record CAZPCU010000021.1, on the reverse strand, counting down.
TGACGGTCAACGCGGGGTCGTCCTCGCTCAAGCTCGCGCTGTTTCCGGCAGAGGGGGACAAGGCGCTTGCCACCGCGCAGGCCGACCGGATCGGGCCGGAGGGCACGCTGGTCATGGCCGATGCCGGGGGCAGGGCGATCGAGGTGC
>CAZPCU010000020.1:0-12856 GCA_964585075.1 uncultured Rhodobacterales bacterium | reverse complement strand
GGCCCGCCATCCTCTTCCTCGACGAGCTCACCTCCGCCGCGCCCTGGCTTCAGCCCACGGTCTACGGGCTCCTGCAGGAGCGGCGCGTGGGCCGGCACCGCCTGCCCGCTTCCGTCTTCGTCGTCGCGGCGGGCAACACCGTGGAGGACGGCGCGGTGGCCTACGAGATGGGCAGCGCGCTCTCCGACCGGCTGATCCACCTCGCCGTCCGCGCCAGCGCGGAGGACTGGCTGTCGGGCTTCGCCGTGGACCGGGGCATCCACCCGGCCGTCACCGCCTTCCTGCGCACGCGCCCCGACCTGCTGGAGACCACGGAGGAGACGCTGAAGCGCGGCCTGACCGTCGCCTGCACGCCGCGCGCCTGGGAGCGGGTGAGCGACATCATGAAGAGCGTGCCCTGGGGCCGCCCCGCGCGGGCGATGATCGCGGGCACGGTGGGAGAGGCCCCGGCGGCGGAGTTCGCCGTGGTGGCCGAGGACGTGGCGGCCTCGCTCGAGCTCGACGCGCTGCTCGCCGCGCCGCCGAAGGACCGCTGGGCGCTCTACCCCGACACGCTGAACGGCCTGAACGCGCTGGTCTACGCCCTCGCGGGCGCGGCGGACGAGGCGCGCATCGCCCCGGCGATCGAGGTGATGGCGGGGCTGCGCGAGCTGCCGAAGCGCCGCGGGGAGGAGGTGTTCCGCCGCCTGCCCTTGGGCGAGCTCACCGCCTTCGGCTTCGAGATGCTGATCCGCAAGGCGCTGGAATCGGGGCTCCAGGACGCCTTCCTGCGCTCGGAGGCCTACGCCGCCTACGCCGCCGAGCGCCGCGCCGCGGGGCTGGAATGAGCGGGCATTCCGACCGCGCGCGGCGCGCGCTCGCCCATCTCGCCGAGGCCGACCCGGCGCTCGCCGCGCTGGCGCTCTGGTGCGCCCACCGCGACGGGACGGGCGAGATGCGCAGCGAGGGGAGCACGATCTACTACGACGCGGGCTTCCCGCTGCGCCCCCTGCCCGAGCAGGTCGGGCTCGCCGGTCATCACGTGCTCCACGCCGCGCTCGGCCACGGGGCGCGCAAGGCGGCGATGGGCGAGCGCCAGGGCGCGGGGTTCGATCCCGCGCGCTTCGCGCTCGCCGCCGACGCCATCGTGAACGAGGCGCTGCTTCTGGCCGGCCATGCCCTGCCCCGGCCCGCCGTGCGGCTGACCGAGCTTCTCGCCGTGGCCGGACTCGGCCAGGCGGCGCCGGACACCGCGCTCGCCGACTGGGACGTGGAGCGGCTCTACGCCCGCCTGCCGGCCCGCGCGGGCGCGGGCGGCGAGGAGGTGGCGGCCTACGCTGCCGCCAAGGGCTTTTCCGAGGATTTCGAGGCCGAGGCGGCGGAGTCTCCGGGCCGCGAGAGCGCGCCCGAGGACTGGCGCGGCGCGCTGGCCCGCGCGATGGAGGCGGGGCGGCGCGCGGGGCGCGGGATCGGACGGCTCGCGGGACGCGTGGCCGACATCCCCGAGACGCGCACGCCCTGGGAGCTGGAGTTGCGCGGGCTGCTGGCCAGGGCCGCCGCCGAGGCACCCGAACCGGCGGCTTTCCGCCCCGCGCGGCGCTGGATCGCCACCGCGGCCGAGGCGCGGGCGCGGGGCGCAGAGCTTCCCGGCTTCCAGCCGGGCACGGCGCGCACCGGGCTCCGGCCGCGCATCGCGGTCGGGCTCGACAGCTCGGGCTCGGTGGCGGACGGCACCCTCGCCCGCTTCGCCGCGGAACTCGACGCCATCGCCCGGCGCAGCCGCGCCGAGACCCACCTGCTGGCCTTCGACGAAACGGTGCACTCCGCCCGGGAGTTGGGCCCCGGCGGGTGGGACGCGGCGCTCCGCGCACGGCCGCTGCGGCGCGGCGGCGGCACCGCCTTCGGGGACGTGCTCGCCCGCGCGGCGGAGCTCGACGCCTCGGTCGCGGTGATCATGACCGACCTCGACGGCGCCTTCGGGCCCCCGCCGAAGGGCCTGCCGGTGATCTGGGCGGTCCCCGGCCCGCCCCCCGCGCCGCCGCCCTTCGGACGCGTCCTGCGGCTCGACCGCTGACCCGACCGCTGGCGCGCGCGGCCTGCGATGAAACTTTTGCGAATGGCTCGCAATCTCATTGACAAATGCAACTCACTCGCAATATCGATGCAGAGGGAGACGCGCGTTTCCCCGACAGCAGGGAGAGACAGGACGGATGCTCACGAAGCGCATGTTCCTCGCCGCCGCCACGGCGTTCGGGCTCGCCCTCGGCGCCGCCCCGGCGACGGCGTCGGAAAGGCTCGACGTGGTGGCCACCACGGGCATGATCGCCGACGCGGCCCGCGAGGTGGGCGGCGAGTTCGTGGCGGTGCGTGCGCTGATGGGGCCCGGGGTCGATCCGCATTCCTACCGGCAGACCCGAAGCGACATCGTCGCCATGGCCAAGGCCGACCTCGTGCTCTGGCACGGGCTCTATCTCGAGGCGCAGCTCGAGGAGTTCCTGCGCGATCTCGCCGAGGATCGTCCCGTCGTGGCGGTCGCTGAAAGCTTGCCGCGCAACCTTCTGATCTCGCACGACGATTACGCCGACAAGCACGACCCGCATGTCTGGATGAATCCCAATCTCTGGAGCCGCGTGGTGCTCAGCGTGCGCGACGCGCTGATCGAGGTGCATCCCGAGGGCGAGGCCGCCTTCCGCGCCAACGCGGAGGCGCATCTGGCCGAGCTCGCCGATCTGGCCCGCTACACGACCGAGGTGCTCGCCTCCGTGCCGGCCGAGAGCCGCGTGCTCGTCACCGCCCATGACGCCTTCAATTATTTCGGCTCCGCCTACGGCTTCGAGGTGGTGGGCATCCAGGGCATCTCCACGGAAAGCGAGGCGGGGCTGCGGCGCATCGCCGGGCTCGTGGACATGCTGGTGGAACGCGACATCCGCGCGGTCTTCGTCGAAAGCTCCGTGTCGGACCGCAACATACGCGCGCTCGTGGAAGGCGCCGGGGCGCGGGGCCACGAGGTCGTGATCGGCGGCGAGCTCTATTCCGACGCGATGGGAGAGCCCGGCAGCTACGAAGGCACCTATCTCGGCATGATCGACCACAACGCCACCGTGATCGCCTCGGCGCTCGGGGGCGAGGCCCCGGAGCGCGGCATGCAGGGGCTTCTCAACTGATGGAGACGGCGATGCGCCAGACACCCGAGCTCAGCCTCGCGGCGCGGGACGGCCGGGCCACGGGCGCGGCCGCCATTCCCTCGGACGCCGCGCTCGCGATCCGCGGCCTGACCGTCTCTTATGGCGAAAAACCCGCCGTCTTCTCGGTGGACGCCACCTTCCCCGCCGGCGCCCTGTCGGCGATCATCGGGCCCAACGGCGCGGGCAAGTCCACGATGCTGAAGGCCGCGCTCGGCGTCATCCCGCGCCTCTCGGGCGAGGTGCGCGTCTTCGGCGCGCCGCTGAAGGACGCGCGCGACCGGATCGCCTACGTCCCCCAGCGCGCCAGCGTGGACTGGGATTTCCCGACCACCGTGATGGATGTGGTGCTCATGGGGCTCTACCGCCGGGTGGGCCTTCTCGGCCGGATCACCGGGCGGCATCGCGCCCTGGCGAGCGAGTGCCTGGAGCGCGTCGGCATGGCAGGCTTCGCGGAGCGCCAGATCGGCCAGCTTTCGGGCGGGCAGCAGCAGCGCGTCTTCCTCGCCCGTGCGCTCGCGCAGGAGGCGGATCTCTATCTTCTCGACGAGCCCTTCGCCGGCGTGGACGCGGCCACGGAGCGCGCCATCATCGACGTGCTGAAGTCTCTAAGGGAAGAGGGCAAGGCGGTGGTCGCGGTGCATCACGACCTCTCCACCGTGCGCGACTACTTCGACCACGTCTTCCTGCTGAACGTGCGCGGCATCGCGGAAGGCCCGGTGGAGACGGCCTTCACCTCCGGGACACTGAACGCCGCCTATGGCGGGCGCCTCGCGGCCACCCATCTCGACGCGCTGGAGCTCGCCGCCTCGTGAGCCCGCTTCTAGACGCGCTGACCCTCGGCGCGGGCTACAACGCCGCGCTGGTGGCGGTGGGCGCGGCGCTTCTGGGCTTCTCGGCGGGGGCGGCCGGGAGCTTCCTCTTCCTGCGCAAGCGCGCCCTCGTCTCGGACGCGGTGGCCCACGCGACGCTGCCGGGCGTCGGCCTCGCCTTCATGGCGATGGTGGCGCTCGGCGGCGACGGGCGGAACCTCGCGGGGCTCCTCGCGGGCTCGGCGCTGAGCGCCTGGGCGGGGCTTCTGGCGCTCGAGTGGATCGCCCGGCGCACGCGGCTCTCCGAGGACGCGGCGATCGGCGCGGTGCTCTCGGTCTTCTTCGGGATCGGCATCGTGCTGCTCACCGTGATCCAGGCGATGGGCGCGGGGCGGCAGGCCGGGCTCGAGGACTTCCTGCTCGGCGCCACGGCGGGGATGCTCCTGTCCGACGCCGCGCTCATCGCGGGCGGCGGGGCCTTCGTGCTGGCCCTGCTCTGGCTGCTCCGGCGCCCGCTCACCCTCGTGGCCTTCGATCCCGACTACGCCGCGGCGGCGGGCTACGACGTGCGCCGCATCGACCTCGCGGCGATGGGGCTCGGCATGGCCGTCACCGTGATCGGGCTGAAGCTCGTCGGCCTCGTCCTGATCGTGGCGCTGCTCATCATCCCGCCCGTCACGGCGCGGTTCTGGACCGAGCGCACGGGCCGCATGGTCTGGGTGGCCGGCGCGATCGGCGCCGTCTCGGGTTATGGCGGCGCGGCGCTCTCCGCCTCCGCGCCGGACCTGCCCACGGGGCCGATCATCGTGCTGACCGCGGCGGCGCTCTTCGCGCTCTCGCTTCTCTTCGCGCCCGCCCGCGGCGTTGCCGCCGCGCTCTGGCGGCACCGGCGCTTCCAGCGCCGCGTGCACCGGCGGCAGGGCCTGCTCGCGCTCGCCCGCGGCGAGGTGATCCACGACCCGTTCACGCTGCGCGTCCTCCGCGCCGAGGGGCTGATCCGCCCCGACGGGGTGGCCACGGAGGCCGGGCGCGCGGCGGCCGCCAGGGAGACGCGGGACGAACGCCGCTGGGAGGTGGCGCGCGCCGTCCACCAGGACACCGCGCTCGCCGGGCGCTACGACGGCCTGACCCCGATAGAGGAGGTCTTCACCCCCGACGAGATCGTCGAGTTCGACCGGCGGATCGGCCCGCCGCAGCCGGTGGGAGGGCCCGGCTGATGGGCGCCGATTTCGTGCAGTTCTCGCTCACGCCGATCCTGATCGGCGTGCTCGCCTCGGTGGCCTGCGCGCTGCCGGGCAATTTCCTGGTGCTGCGCCGGCAGGCACTGATCGGCGACGCGATCAGCCATGTCGTGCTGCCGGGAATCGTCGTGGCCTTCCTGCTCACCGGCACCGTCGCGGCATTGCCGATGCTTCTCGGCGCGGCGGGCGCGGCGCTGGTGGCGGTGGTGCTGATCGAGGCGGTGCGCCGCCTCGGCCGGATCGAGCCCGGCGCGGCCATGGGCGTGGTGTTCACCACGCTCTTCGCGGCGGGCGTTCTGCTGCTGGAGCGAAGCGACACCTCGAGCGTGCATCTCGACGTGGAGCACGCGCTCATGGGCAACCTCGAATCCCTCGTCTGGCTCCGGGCCGAGGGCTGGGGCTCTCTGCTCGATCCGGCGGCGCTCGCGGCGCTGCCCGAGGAACTGTTCCGCATCGCCGCCGCCTGCGCTTTCATGGCGGTCCTCACGGCCATCTTCTGGCGCTGGCTCAGGATCTCCACCTTCGACGAGGGCTTCGCCGCGGGCCTCGGCCTGCCCGTGCGCGCGATCGGCCTCGGCCTCGTCATCGCGGCGGCGGTGGCGGCGGTCGCCGCCTTCGACGCGGTGGGCTCCATCATCGTGATCGCCATGTTCATCTGCCCGCCCGCGGCGGCGCGGCTGATGACCGACCGTCTGGAGCGGCAGGTGGCGTGGTCGGTGGGTTTCGCCACGCTCTCGGCGGTGGCGGGCTACGTGCTCGCGGGCTACGGGCCGCTCTGGCTCGGCGGGCAGAACGCGGTGAGCGCGGCGGGCATGATCGCCACCGTGTCGGGCGCGATCCTGGCCCTGGCCTGCCTTTTCGGGCCGCGCCGGGCCCGCGAGGGCGCCGGGCGGGAGGAGGCGGCCTGACGCCCGAACGCGGGAAAGATGGCGAATGCGCTCCGCGCTTTGCCCGCCCCGCGTTTCGCGCTAGCCTTGCGCCCGAGGCAGAGGTGAGAGACGATGATGCGGCTATCCCGGCGGACAGTGGCACTGGGCCTTGGCGCGACGGCGCTCGCGGCCTGTTCCGGCGGACCGAGACCGGGCGCGCCCGCGGGCCCCGACCCGGCCATGCGCCCCGCGCCCAATCCCGCCTTCGACGCCTGGCTTGCCGGCTTCCGCCCCCGGGCCCGGGCCGCGGGCATCTCCGAGGCCACGCTGGAGCGCGCCCTGCCCGGCGCAGGCTTCCTGCCCGGCGTGATCGAGCGGGACAGGAACCAGGCCGAGTTCACCCGCTCGCTCGAGGACTATCTCGCCATCGCGGCCTCGGACGAGCGCGTGGCAACGGGCCGTGCGATGCGCCGCCGCCACGCCGCGACGCTGGCGGCCATCGAGGCCCGCTACGGCGTCGAGCCCGAGATCGTCACCGCGATCTGGGGTCTCGAAAGCCGCTACGGCGAACGGCGCGGCGACATCCCGGTGATCTCGGCGCTGGCCACATTGGCCTTCGACGGGCGGCGCGGGCCCTTCTTCGAGCGCCAGCTCGTCGCCGCGCTGCGCATCCTGGAGCACGGCGACGTCACGCCCGACCGGATGACCGGAAGCTGGGCCGGCGCCATGGGCCACACGCAGTTCATCCCCACCTCCTTCGAGGCTTACGCGGTGGACTTCACCGGCGACGGGCGGCGGGACATCTGGTCGGACGACCCCAGCGACGCGCTCGCCTCCGCGGCGGCCTATCTCGACCGCTTCGGCTGGCAGCGCGGCCAGCCCTGGGGCGTGGAGGTGCGCCTGCCCGCGGGCTTCTCCGGCCCCTTGGGGCGCGGCACCACGCGCAGCCCCGCGGCCTGGGCTGCGGCGGGCGTGCGCGACATGGACGGCACCCGCGTGCCCGACCATGGCCCGGCCTCGATCCTGCGCCCGGCGGGGCCAGCCGGCCCCGCCTTCATGGTGTTCCCGAATTTCGGCGTGATCGCCCGCTACAACAACGCCGAGTCCTACGTGATCGGGGTGGGCCACCTCGCCGACCGGATCGCCGGCGGCCCGCCCATCCGGGCGAGCTTCCCGCCCGATGCCCAGGGGCTCACCCTCTCCGACCGCAAGGAGATCCAGCAGCGCCTCACCCGCGCGGGCTTCGACACGAACGGCGTGGACGGGGTGATCGGTAGCGGCACCGAGGCGGCGATCCGCGCCTACGAGCGCGCCCGCGGCCTGCCCGAGACCGGCACCGCCACCCGTGCCCTGCTCGACCGGCTCCGCCGCGGCGCCTGAGGCGTCAGGGCGCGATCCAGGCGCCCGCGAAACCGTCCGCGCGCGAGTAGTCCGCGCGGCGGTGCCAGTCTCCGAGATGGAGCGCCTCGATCCGCTCCACCCGGCCTTCCAGCACCGCGAAGCGCGCGCGCTCCCGCGACTCGGCGTAGTCGGCCACGGGATCGTCGATCGGAACGCCGGGTTCCGGCCAGCCGCCATAGGCCCGGCGCGCCCCGGGCGAGAGCGCGTCCCAGAGGGGGTCGAGCGGAGCACCCGTCCGGACCGTCACGGTGAGGGCGAGGCGGATCTGCAACCGGTCCTTCGGCTCCCAGACATGGAGCGCGGCGCGGGGCTCGCGGGCAAGCTCGGCCACCTTGGCCGAGGCCGCGTCGGTGTAGATCGTGACGCTGCCCGCGGTCTCCGAGGCGCCGCGCAGCACCACGGTGCGCGCCTCGGGGGCGCCGTCCTCGCCCAGCGTGGCGAGCGTGGGGTGGCGCGCGGGCGCGCGCGGGTCCGCCACGCCGCGCCCGAGGCGCTGCCAGACGCGGGCGCGCAGGCCCTCCAGCGTCTCGAACCACTCACTCATATCCCGTCATCTCCAGGTAGCCGTGGCCGTCGTGGCTGCCCGAGATTGCGAGCGGCCCTTCCCAGTAGGGAAAGCTCGTGGCCATCCACGCCTGCGGGTTGAGCGGCGCGGTCGTCACGTCGAGCCCCTCGGCGGGCAGTTCCACCCGCCAGCGCACGGGCACCTCCCGCCCCGCCACCTCGGCCGTCCCGAGCGGGGTGAGGCGGAGCGCCCCGTCGCCGTAGGGCCTCGCCGTCCCGTCGGGGGCGATCCAGGTGGCGAAGCTGAAGACGCCGCCCCCCGTCTCGCGGACCTGCGCCGCCATCACCCGCGCACCGCCATCGAGGCTGAGCGAGAACCAGTCCCAGCCCTCCTGGCTTTCGGAGAGCGGCTGGCTGGACCATTCCCGATCAAGCCAGGCGGTGCCCGTGACCGCCACCTCGCGCCCCTCCACGAAGAGCGTGCCCTCGGCCCGGTAGAAGGGCTGCGAGTAGTAGTGGCTCGCCTGCCCCTCGGCGGATTTCACCGAGTAGCCGTCCTCTCCGTGGAAGACGAAGGGCCCGTTCGCCGCGAGGTCGAGGGCATAGCCGAAACCGGGGCCGGAGGCGGTGACGGTGACCTCCGACAGGCTGGGCCCCGCCACGCGCCAGTCGTCGATCCAGGCCGCGAAGGGTTCGGCCGTGACGCCCGCCTGGCCCACGCCGCCGCGCGCCAGGCGCTCGGCGTGGTGGTGCCGCGCCGCCGTGGTAAGCGCGGCGTGGCCCATCCAGAGCTGCGGGCTCTGCCAGCCTTCCGCCTCGCGCGGGGCGAGCGCGGTGCGGAAGAGCGTCCATTGCACGCCGTAGCGCGCCCCGTCCGCCGCCTGAAGATTGGCCGTCAGATACCACCATTCTATGCGGAAGTCGGGATGGGCGCCGTGATCCTCGGGGAAGGTGATCGCGGCCCCGCGCTCGGGCAGCGCGAAGCCCTCCGCGTCGGTGCCGAGCCCGGCGAAGCCCTGCCCGCGCGCCGCCCCCGCCGCGACCAGCAGGACGAAAAGAAGCGCCCTAGCGATCATGGGTGAACACCGCGACGAGTTCGCGGGGCGGCATCCGGGCCAGCCGCCGCGCGGGAATGAGCGCGGCGAGCACCGCCGCGAGCACGGCGAGGGCGGCCAGCGGCGCCCATTGGCCGGGGAAGATGTGCATGGGCAGCCGCCAGCCGAACGCTTCCACGTTCACGACGGCGAGGAGGAGCCAGGCGAGCGCGAGCCCTACGGGCAGCGCCAGCACGAAGGTGAGAAGCGCCAGCATGCCCGCGCGCACCAGCTCCAGCGCGGCGAGCCGCCGGCGCGTCACCCCAACGGCCCAGACGGGCGCGAGCTGCGGCAGCCGCATGGCCGAAAGCGTGAGCAGGCTCGTCAGCATGGCCACCCCGGCCACGGCGAGCGTGAGCACGTTGAGCGCCGCCGTCACCGCGAAGGTGCGGTCGAAGACGCGGAGCGAAAAGGCCTTGATCGACGCCTGGTCCACGACCGCCTCCGGCGGAAGTCCGAACTCCTCCACCAGCGCGGCGCGCACCCGCTCGGCCTCTTCCGGTGGCAGGCGGAGCCCGAAGCGCAGCGGCGCCACGTCGGGAAAACGCGCGGCGAAAGGCCCTGCCCCCACGATCGCCTGCCCGGCCGGGTTGCCGTAGTCGGAGTAGACGCCCGCCACCGGCAGCTCCCACCCCGGCGCCAGCTCCACCCGCGTGCCCGGCCAGAGCCCCGCGCGGCGGGCGATCTGCTCGTTCACCAGCGCCGCCTCGCCGGCCATCACCCGGTCCCAGGGCCGCGGGCCCGCGGCGACGAGCGGCCAGGCCTCGCGGTAGGTGGCGTGATCGACGACGCCGTAAACCTCCGCGGGCTGCCCGGCGATCCGCGTATCGGCCCACTGGATCGGCAGCACCGCGTCCACCCGCGGCGCGAGCCAGTCGCGCAGCTCGGCCGCCTCGGCCCGGTCCCGGGCGGCCACGTAGAGCTCGGCGGCGAGGCGCTGGTCGAGCCAGCCGGTGAAGCCCAGCCGGAAGGAGGCGACCATCGTGCCGACGCCCACATTCGCCGAAAGCGCCAGCAGGAGCGCCATGAGCGCGAGCGACAGGCCCGGCAACTGGTGGCGGGTGTCGGCCCAGACCCATTGCGCGAGGGGGCGCCGTGCCGCGCGCGCGGCGCGGGCGAAGATCGCGTGCAGGACGAGGGGCAGCGCCAGCGCCGCCCCGAGGAGAAGCCCGCCGAGCGCCGCGAAGCCCGCGAGAAGCCCGTCGAACAGCACCGGCGCCAGCGCGCCGCCCGCGAGAAGCGCCGCCGCCGCGGCCCCCTGCCGACGAAGCCCACCCGCCGCCGCCCGCGCCCAGGCGCGCGGCTGGGCCGAGGCCAGGAGCGGCAGGCGCCAGAGCCGCCACATCGCCTGGGCCCCGGCGAGGGCCGTTCCCGCGAGCGCCATGGCGAGCCCCGCCGCCGCCCAGCCCGGACGGAAGGCGAGGCTCCCGGCCACCTCCGCCCCGTAGAGGCCGCTGAGCGTCGCGGCCACGTCCGGCAGAAGCGCCGCCGCGACCAGGTAGCCGAGGGCGAGGCCGAGCGCGCCCGAGACCAGCGCGAGCGCCGCGAGTTCCGCCGTCACCAGCCGCATCACCAGCCGCAGCGGCGCGCCGAGTGCGCGCAGGGTGCGCACCGTCGCGCGGCGCTGCTCGAAGGCGAGGCCGATCGCGCCGTGAACGATGAAGAGCCCCACGGCGAAGGAGAGGAACCCGAAGGCGGTGAGGTTCAGGTGGAAGGACCGGGTGAGCCGCGCGAGATCCCCCTGCCCTTCGGTCGCGCGGAGGACGAGCCCGGGCGCGATCTCTCCGGGCGGCGGCCGGGTCTCCGGCTGGCCCGGCAGCACGACGAGGCGGGTGAGCGTGTCGCCCGCGCCCGACAGCCGCGCCGCCGTGCCGATATCGGTGACGGCGCGCCCCTCGGTCAGCGCCGCCGAGACGCGGATCTCCGGCCAGCCCGCCCGCGCCGCGGCGCGGAGCCGCTCCGCCGTCTCGGGCGCGGCATAGGCGATGCCTGGGGGCGTGAGGAAGCCGAGCGCCTCGCCCTCGCCCAGCCCCGGCACGGCCCCGCCCGAAGGCGCGGTGAGAGGCTCCACGCCGAGGAGCGTCACCGTCCGGCCGCCCGCCACCAGCCGCGTCTCGATCTCGGGCGAGACCAGCCAGCCCGCGCGGCGGAGCGCCGCGAAATCCTCCACGGTGAGCGGGCGGCCATCGGCCTCGATCACCGAAAGATCCGCCTGCCCCGTGGCCGCCTGGGCCGCGGCGTAGCTCGCCCGCGCCTCGGAATTGATCGCCTGCACGCCGGACCAGAGCGCCGTGGCGAGGGCGAGGCCCGCCACCAGCGTGGCGAGCTGCAGCGGATGCCGCCGCCAGTGGCCGAGGAGCGCGCGCAGGATCTCGCGGCTCATGCCAGCCGCCCCGCCCTGAGATGCGCCCGGCGGTCGAGCCGCGCCGCGAGCCGCCCGGAATGGGTGACCATGAGAAGCGCCGCGCCGCTTTCGGCCACCAGTTCCAGCATGAGGTCGAGCACCGCGTCGCCGGTATCCTCGTCGAGGTTGCCCGTGGGCTCGTCGGCGAGGATGAGCGCGGGACGGGCCGCGAGCGCACGGCCGATCGCCACGCGCTGCTGCTGCCCGCCCGACAGCTCCTCGGGGTAGCGCCGCCGGAACTCCGAAAGCCCCAGCCGGTCGGTAAGCCGGGCGGTCCAGTCCGGGTCCTCCCGCTCCGCGAGCCGGGCCTGGAAGGCGATGTTGGCGCCCGCGTCGAGCGAGGGGATCAGGTTGAACTGCTGGAAGACGAGGCCCACATGCGCGCGCCGCAGCGCGGCGCGGCCCGCGTCGTCGCGCCCGCTCATCTCGGCGCCCGCAAGGCGGATGCGCCCCGCGTCGGGCGTGTCGAGCCCGGCGGCGAGGTTGAGGAGCGTGGACTTGCCGCTGCCCGACTCGCCGGTGAGCGCGAGCGACCCGCCCGCGTCGAGGGCGAGCGAGACGCCGCGCAGCACCGGCGGCCCGCCCGGATAGGTCTTCTCGACGTTGTCGATCTCAAGCAGCATCGCCTCGCCCTCTGCCTTCCAGAGGTGCGTCCCGTGACCGATTTGGCAAGCGCCCGCAAGACCCGGGGGGCCGGCGCGAAACGCCGCCCCCCTGGCGATCATCCTGCGCTCCCGTGGCCGGGGGCCTTGCTCCTCAGAAGAGCTCGATGTCGCCCTCGTTGAACCCCGTGAGCACGGAGGCGGAGTTGAACTCGGCGAGCTTGTAGTCCGCCACGCCGTCGGCGTCCTCGTCGAACCAGAGCGCGCGTGTCGTCGCCAAGTCGTCGAGGATGAAGGTCGCCTCGCCCGGCGTTGCTCCGGAATAGACCTGCGTCGAGGCGTTCACCGAGGCGTTGACGAAGTTGTTCGCGTCGAGCAGCCCCGCGGTTTCGGCATCGAGCAGGGCGCCGAAGCCCGACTTGTCGATGCGGATCCCGTCGCCGTCGGAGGTGGAGTAGGACGCGATGAGGTCCGTGCCCTCGTCGGGTGCGCGGAACTCGAATCTGTCCGCCCCGACGCCGCCGTTCAGCGTGTCCGCGCCCTCGCCGCCATAGAGCAGGTCGTGGTTGTTGCCGCCGAAGAGCTGGTCGGCGCCGGCCCCGCCGATCAGCGTGTCGGCCCCGTCGAGGCCGATGAGCGTGTCGTTGCCACCCCCGCCGTCGAGTTCGTTGGCATCCATGTCCCCGGTCAACGCGTCGCCGAAATCCGTGCCGACGACGCGATCGATCCCCGTCACCTCGTGCGCCGGCGCCGCTCCGGTTTCCTCGA
>CAZPCU010000019.1:9421-12927 GCA_964585075.1 uncultured Rhodobacterales bacterium | reverse complement strand
GACGACTGGCTGGAGATCCTCGGCTCCGGCATGGTGCACCCGAAGGTTCTGATGGCGGGCAACATCGACCCGGCCTACTGGCAGGGCTTCGCCTTCGGCATGGGGATCGACCGGATCGCCATGCTGAAATACGGCATCCCGGACCTGCGGGCCTTCTTCGATTCCGACCTGCGCTGGCTCCGCCACTACGGCTTCGCCGCGCTCGACGTTCCGACGCTGCACGGGGGCTTGTCGCGCTAGGCCCGCTTCGCCGGCGCGATGCTCCGCTGGCGCATGCCGGGGCAGGCGATTTCACCTCGGGACGGTCTGCGTCGGGATCGATGCGGAAGCGGTCACAGGAGTGAGCCGCTGGACGAGGCGTGCGCCATCGTGGCGACGAAGCGGTGCCGATGCGCGCGGGACCCCGAGGGTGACGTATGCGGCCGGCTGCGTTAGGCTCCTCCCCGATGCGTCCCGCTTTCCGCGCCCTCGCGCTCCTGACGGCCTTCATGGTCGCCGCGCCGTCCGCCGTCGCCGAGGTCATCGCCGCGCGTGAGGACTGCACGCGCCCCTCGCCGGACCTCGTCGCCGAGCTGCTCGACTGGATCGGGGCGGCGTCGGGCTACGAGGTGGCCGCGGTGAAGGCGGGCCCGCCCGCGATCTTCTTCTGCGACGAAGGCGACGTGCTGGACTACCCCGGCGGCAACGCGATCGTGGAACCCGGGGAGCGTGGCGTCTACGACTACGAGGCCCGGGTGATCTACCTCGTCGGGCCATGGACCCCGGAAGACCCGAGCCAGCGCTCCGTCCTCCTGCACGAGCTTGTCCACGACGTGCAGTTCGCCAACCGCGCCTGGGAGTGCCCCAACGCCACGGAATGGGAAGCGTACAAGCTCCAGGAGGCCTGGATGGCCGAGCACGGCCTCGTGGCCGAGTTCGACTGGGTGCAGATCTGGTTCTGGTCGAAATGCGAGCGGAGCCCGCATCCCTGACAGGGCGCGCCGCGGCGCTACATTCCCGTCATGCGCGCGGTCTTCGCCAGTCTCGTGGTGGCTCTCGTGATCCTCGGCCATGTCGGGCTCTGGACGTCCGAGCGCGTCCCGGCCGAACTCAAGGCCGATCTCACCCGCATCAACGCGCTGGCCTGGGCCGTCGTGCTGCTGCCGGCGGGCGCGGTGGCGCTCTGGCTACGCGCGCACCGGCGCCGGCCGCGCCGGGACCGGACAAGCGGTGAGGCTCCGCGGGAGTGACGACGCCGCCGCCCGCGCCCGCCTCTTCGAGCGACCGCGCCGAGGCTCTGCGGCGGTTGACCGGCCCGCGCCGCGACCCTAAGGGCGGGCCGTCCGCATCCGCACGGAGGCGCCATGACCGGAACGCTCACCATCGCCGCTGCCCAGTTCGCGAGCCGCATCGGCGATCTCGAGGTCAATTTCGCCGAGCATCACCGCTGGGTGGACGAGGCGCGCGCGGCGGGCGCGGATCTGCTCGTGTTCCCCGAGCTCAGCCTCGTCGGCCATTACGGCGCGGAGGGGCTGCTGGAGATCACCATGAAGCGCGACGATCCGCGCCTTCTGGAACTGAGCCGCGCCGCCGGGGACATGATCCTCGTCGCGGGCTTCATCGAGGAGGGCCCGGCCGCGCAGTTCTACAACGCCGCCGGCGTCTACAAGCACGGGCGCTGCATCTACCTCCACCGCAAGATCAACCTGCCCTCCTACGGCAAGCTGATCGAGACGAAGTATTACGCGCAGGGCCGCTTCGTGGACACGCACGCCATCGGCGAGGACTGGCGTCTCGGGCTACTCATCTGCGCCGATCTCTGGAACCCGGCGCTCACCCATCTCTCCTTCCTGCACGGCGCGACGCTCCTCGTCTCGCCGATCTCGTCCGGGGTCGAGGCCGTGGGCGAGGGGTTCGACAACCCGGCCGGCTGGGCGGCCACCATGCATTTCTATTCGATGATGTATGGCGCACCCTCCGTCATGGTGAACCGCGTGGGCCCGGAGCAGGACCTGACCTTCTGGGGCGGCTCGCGCATCCTCGGCCCGTTCGGCGAGCCGCTGGCGGTCGCGGGATCCGAGCCCGAACTCATCGCCGCCGAGATCGACTACGCCGAAGTGCGCCGCGCCCGGGCGCTACTGCCCACGGTGCGCGACAGCAACATCGGCCTCGTCGCGCGGGAGACGGACCGCCTGCTCGAACGGCTCGGCGTGCCGGACATCATCCGCGAAGAGGATTGAGGGCGCGGTCCGGACCTCGCTGGATGCGGGAGACCGCCCTCCCCTCGAACACGAAAGGCCGGCGGCATGAACGAACGCAGGGGCGTCAAGACCGGCGGGACCGCGCCGCGCAACATGCCGGCCGCCTTCGGGGGTGGCGCGGTGATCGGCATCCTCGGCGGGCTGATCGGCCTCGGCGGGGCGGAGTTCCGGCTTCCCCTGCTGATCGGCCTGTTCCGGTTCGCCGCCCTCGAAGCGGTCATTCTCAACAAGGCCGTCAGCCTTGTCGTCGTGGCGAGCGCCCTTCCGTTCCGGGCCGGGTCGGTGCCCTTCGCGGAGATCGCGGCCAACTGGCCGATCGTCGTCAACCTCCTGGCCGGCAGTCTGGCGGGCGCCTGGCTCGGCGCGGGGTGGGCGACGCGGCTGCGCTCCGAAACGCTTTACCGGGTGCTCGCCGTGCTGCTCGTGCTGATCGCGGGAGTGCTGCTTCTGGGCCATGATCCGTCGGCGCGGGGCGCCCTCCTTTCCGGGCCGCCGCTGATGGCCGCCGGCCTCGCGGCGGGTTTCGGCATCGGGGCCGTGGCGTCGCTGATGGGGGTCGCCGGTGGCGAGCTTCTGATCCCGACGCTGGTGCTGCTCTTCGGGGCCGACGTGAAGCTGGCCGGATCGCTCTCGCTCGTCGTCAGCCTGCCGACGATGCTGATGGGCTTCGCCCGCTACAGCAGGGACCGCAGCTTCGCCGTCCTCGGGCGAAACAAGGGCTTCCTTTTGTGGATGTCCGCCGGGTCGATCCTCGGAACGTTTCTCGGCGGCCTTCTCCTCGGGATCGTCCCCGGCAGCGTGCTTCTTCCGGTGCTGGCGGCCATCCTGCTCCTCTCCGCGGTCAAGGTGTGGCGCCACGGGTAGAGCGAACGCAAGGGGGCCCCGGCCGGGCGCGCCGGCCGCGGGCCGGTAGCGCCCCTTCCCCCCCGCCGGCGGATGGGCTATGCCCGCCCGCGACCGCGCGGGATCCGAGGGACGCTTCACGATGAAATTCACGCTCTCCTGGCTCAAGGACCATCTCGAGACCACCGCCACGGTGGACGAGATCGCCGAGGCGCTCACCGATCTCGGCCTCGAGGTCGAGGAGGTGTCGGACCCCGTGAAGCGGCTCTCCGACTTCACGCTGGGCTACGTGCTTTCGGCCGAGCAGCACCCCGACGCCGACCGGCTTCGCGTCTGCCGGGTGGAGACCGACCGCGGCGAGAAGCAGATCATCTGCGGCGCCCCGAACGCGCGGGCCGGCATCACCGTGGTGGTGGCCCATCC
>CAZPCU010000019.1:6385-9411 GCA_964585075.1 uncultured Rhodobacterales bacterium | reverse complement strand
GCCGAATGCCCGCGAGGGGATCACCGTGGTCATCTGCAAGCCGGGCCAATACATCCCCGGCATCGACACCACGATCCAGGTGGGCAAGATCCGCGGCGTCGAGAGCGAGGGCATGATGTGCTCGGAGCGGGAGATGGAGCTCTCCGACGAGCATGACGGCATCATCGAGCTCTCCTCGGGCGAGGTGGGCGAGAGCTTCGCCGACTGGCTCGCCGAACATGACCCGGCGAAGGTGGACCCGGTGATCGAGATCGCCATCACGCCCAACCGCGCCGACGCGCTGGGCGTCCGCGGCATCGCGCGCGATCTCGCCGCCCGCGGCCTCGGACGGCTGCGCGAGCGCAGCGTGGAGCCCGTGCCGGGGGCTTTCCCCTCACCCATCGGCGTCACGATCGACGAGGATACGCTGGACGGCTGCCCGCTCTTCGCGGGCCGGGTGATCCGGGGCGTGAAGAACGGGCCGTCGCCCGCCTGGCTGCAGGCGCGGCTCCGCGCGATCGGGCTGCGCCCGATCTCGGCCCTCGTGGACATCACCAACTTTTTCACCTTCGACGCGAACCGCCCGCTCCACGTCTTCGACGCCGACAAGGTGAAGGGCGACCTTCGCGTCCACCGCACCCGGGGCGGCGAGACGCTCACCGCGCTCGACGAGAAGAGCTACATGCTTCGCGCGGGCGCCATGGTGATATCGGACGACGACGGCCCCGAAAGCATCGCCGGCATCATGGGCGGCGCGGCGACCGGCTGCATGGAGGAGACGGTGAACGTCTTCCTCGAAAGCGCCTTCTGGGACCATGTCCAGATCGCCCGGACGGGGCGGGCGCTCCGGATCAACTCGGATGCGCGCTACCGCTTCGAGCGCGGCGTCGATCCCGAGTTCACCCTGCCCGGCCTCGAGGCCGCGACGCGGATGATCCTGGACCTCTGCGGCGGCGCACCCTCCGAGGTGGTCGTGGCGGGGGAGGTGCCCGATCACGGGCGTGCCTACCGCCTCGACCCGGAGCGCGTGCGCTCCCTCGTGGGAATGGAGATTTCCGAGTCGCAGCAGCGCCAGACGCTGACCGCGCTCGGCTTCCGGCTGGAGGGCGACATGGCGCATGTGCCCTCCTGGCGCCCGGACGTCGCCGGGGAGGCGGATCTCGTCGAGGAGGTGGCGCGCGTGGCCAGCCTCACGAAGCTCGAGGGCAAGCCGCTGCCGCGGCCCGCGGCGCGGGTGACCAAGCCTGTGCTCACGCCGCTGCAGCGCCGCGAGCAGGCCGCCCGCCGCGCCATGGCCGCGCTCGGCTACAACGAGTGCGTCACCTACAGCTTCATCGACCACACCGCCGCCGAACTCTTCGGCGGCGGCGGCGACGCGACGCGCCTCGAGAACCCGATCTCCTCCGAGATGAGCCACATGCGCCCCGACCTCCTGCCGGGGCTCCTGCGCGCCGCGGCGCGGAACCAGGCGCGCGGCTTTCCCGATCTCGCGCTCTTCGAGGTGGGGCCGGCCTTCGAGGGCGGCGAGCCCGACGAACAGCACACCCAGGTGGCGGGGCTTCTCGTGGGCCGCACCGTGCCGAAAGACGTGCACGGCGAGAGCCGCGCCGTGGATCTCTTCGACGCCAAGGCCGACGCCGAGGCGGTGCTGTCGGCGCTCGGCGCGCCCGCCCGGATGCAGATCCTGCGGGGCGGGGCGGGCTGGTGGCACCCGGGCCGCCACGGCCGTTTCTGCCTCGGCCCCAAGAAGGCCCTCGCCGTGTTCGGCGAGCTGCACCCCAAGGTCCTGAAGGCGCTCGACGTCAAGGGCCCCGCGGTGGCCTTCACCGTCTGGCCCGCCGAGGTGCCGCAGCCGCGCCGCTCCGGCACCGCCCGGCCGGCCCTCGAGCTTCACGACCTGCAGGCGGTCGAGCGGGATTTCGCCTTCGTCGTGGACGCGGATGTCGCGGCGGGCGATCTCGTGAACGCGGCGCAGGGCGCGGACAAGGCGCTCATTTCGGAGGTGCGCGTCTTCGACGAGTTCTCCGGGCCGAAGGCCGAGGCGCAGATGGGCCCCGGCAGGAAATCCGTGGCGCTCACCGTGCGGCTCCAGCCCCGCGAAAGAACGCTCAAGGACGCGGAGATCGAGGCGGTCGGGGGCAAGATCGTCGAGAAGGTCGCCAGGGCCACGGGCGGCACCCTGCGGGGCTGACGCCTCGCGCGGGTGGCCCCGGCGCCGCGGGTGTGTTTTGATGCCCCCGCGGGAGGCGCCCGGGGCCCGGGCGCCCCGGAAGGAGGGCGGATGTTCAGCGACCGGACCGAAGCAGGCGAGGCGCTGGCCGAGGCGCTGGCCGAGGCCGCGCCGAAGGATCCCGTCGTGCTGGCGCTGCCGCGGGGCGGCGTTCCGGTGGCGCTGCCCGTGGCGCGGGCCCTCGGCGCGCCGCTGGACCTCCTGCTCGTGCGCAAGATCGGGATGCCCGGCCAGTCCGAGCTCGCCGCCGGGGCGCTGGTGGAGGGCGAGCCGCCCCGGGCGGTCTACAACGAGGAGCTTCTCCGGATGACCGGCCTCTCGGAGGCGGATTTCGCCCAAGAGGTCGCCGAGAAGGAGGAGGAGATCACGGAGCGCCGCAGGCTCTGGCTGGAGGGCCGCGCGCCGGTCTCGCTCGACGGGCGCACCGCGGTCGTGGTGGACGACGGCATCGCCACCGGAGCCACCGTGCGCGCCGCGCTCGCCGGGCTGCGTGCGCGGGCCCCGGCCGAGATATGGCTCGCCGTCCCGGTCGCCCCGCCGGACACGCTCCGCGCCCTGCGGCCCCTCGCCGACCGGGTGATCTGCCTGGAGACGCCGGAGCATTTCCGGGCGGTGGGGCTTCACTACCGCCATTTCCCGCAGGTCTCGAACGCGGAAGTGGGCGAGATGCTGCGGCGCAACGAAGCCGGTCAATGAACGGAAACGGAGGTGAGCGGATGCTCAACGTCTATCTCTCGGGCGAGATCCACACCGACTGGCGCGACCGGATCGTGAACGGCGCGCGGGATCTCGACGTGACCTTCACCGCGCCGGTGAC
>CAZPCU010000019.1:0-6375 GCA_964585075.1 uncultured Rhodobacterales bacterium | reverse complement strand
CCGACCACGCGGCGAGCGACGATTGCGGCGTCGCCATCCTCGGCGCTGAGCCCGACAAGTTCTGGCACGACCGCAAGGGCGCGATGCTGAACGCGATCCGGACGCGCACCGAGATCGAGCGGGCCGATGTCGTGGTGGTCCGCTTCGGCGACAAGTACAAGCAGTGGAACGCGGCCTTCGACGCGGGCTACGCCGCGGCGCTCGGCAAGCCGCTCGTCATCCTCCAGCCGCCCGAGCACGACCACGCGCTGAAGGAGGTGGACGCCGCGGCGCTCGCCGTCGCGCGCGAGCCCGAACAGGTGGTGGATATCCTGCGCTACGTGCAGACGGGCAAGCTTCCGGGCTGACGTGATCTCTCGAAGCGGCCGCGCCTTCGGCGCGACACCCGTTTACGGCGGCTGCCTTCGGCAGCCGCGGCCTCGGGCGGGGTATTGCCGGCCAGGAAGACGCCGCGGGGCCGGTTTGCCTCACTCCGCCGCCTTGCGGCCCGCGCCCGGGGCGAGGGCCTCGATCGCGTCGTGCTGGGAGAGGAACACCCGGCCCGTGAGCTCGTCGAGGAAATGGCTCCGCTTCAGCCGGTCCATCACCGGGCCCTTCACCTCGCTCAGGTGCAGCTTGATCCCCATGGTGGCGAGGCGGTTGTTCACCGCCTTGAGGCTTTCCAGCGCGCTCATGTCCACCTCGTTGACCGCCGAGAACATCAGCACGACGTGGCGGATCGCGTCGTCGCCCACCACCCGGTCGTAGACGTAGTCCTGCAGGAACGCGGCGTTGGCGAAGTAGAGGCTCTCGTCCACGCGAAGCGTGACGACGCTCGGATGCGTCTCCACCTCGTGGCGCAGGATGTTGCGGAAGTGCTGGGTGCCGGGCACCCGCCCCACCTCGGCCACGTGAGGCCGCGAGGTCTTGTAGAGATGGAGCGCGACCGAGATCACCACCCCCGCCGAGACGCCGACCTCCACCCCGAAGCCCAGGGTGAGAAGGATGGTCGCGGCGACGGCGGCGAAGTCCACCCTGGAATAGCCCCACGCCTTCCGCAGGATCGAGAGATCCACGAGGCTCAGCACGGCGACGATGATCGTCGCGGCGAGGGTCGCCTTGGGCAGGAAGTAGAGGAGCGGCGTGAGAAGAAGCGCGGCCAGCAGGATGCCGACGGCGGTGAAGGCGCCCGCCGCGGGCGTCTCGGCGCCCGCGTCGAAGTTCACCACCGAGCGCGCGAATCCGCCCGTCACCGGGTAGCCGCCGGAAAAGGAGGCGGCGAGGTTCGCCGTGCCGAGGCCCACGAGCTCCTGGTCGGGGATGATGCGCTGGCGCCGCCTGGCCGCAAGCGTCTGCGCCACCGAGACGGACTCCACGAAGCCGATGATCGAGATGAGAAGCGCCGGCACCAGGAGCTGTTGCAGCAGCCCCGGGTCGAACGCCGGCAGGGTGAGCGGCGGCACGCCCGTCGGCACCTCTCCGACGATATCGACGCCGCGCGCGTGCAGGCCGAAGACCCAGACGACGAGCGTGGTCGCCGCCACGGCGGCCACCGGCCCGGCCTTCGCCAGGATGTCGGCCATGCGCGGACGGAGCCCGACCCGGACGAGCAGCGGCTTCAGGCCCTTGCGGACCCAGAAGAGAAAGCCCGTGGCGGCCGCGCCGATGGCGAGGGTGTAGAGATTGGTGTCGCCCAGATGCGCGAAGAGAGAGGCCAGCGTCTCGACCAGCGTGTGGCCCTGCGCCTCGATCCCGAGGATGTGCTTGAGCTGCGAGGCGGCGATGAGAATCCCGCTCGCCGTGATGAAGCCCGCGATCACCGGATGGGAGAGGAAGTTGGCGAGGAATCCCAGCCGGAGAACGCCCATCACGGTGAGGATGACGCCGGAGAGGAAGGCGAGCGTGATCGCCGCCGCCGCGTATTGCGCCGGATCCTCGAGCCCGAGATTGCCGACGGCCGCCGCGGTCATGAGCGAGACGACGGCAACGGGCCCCACGGCGAGCGCCCGGGAGGTGCCGAACAGTGCATAGGCGACCAGCGGCAGGATCGAGGCGTAAAGGCCCATTTCCGCCGGCAGCCCCGCGAGCAGCGCGTAAGCCAGCGACTGCGGGATCAGCATGATCGTCACGATCACCGCCGCGACGAGGTCCGAGGTGAGCGTGTCGCGGTCGTAGCTCCGCGACCAGTCGAGAATCGGCATGTGGCGCGCGAGCGCGGCGCGGGCGGATCGGGCCATGGGGCATGTCCTCCGGAGCGGGGTTGGCGTCTTATATATTCAAAAACCCGAATAGGTAAAGGGCCGCCTCACCTCGCCGTGAGCAGAACCGCCTCCACGCGCCGGTTGGCCTCGCGGCCCTCGGGCGCGAGATTGCTCGCCCGCGGGGCAAGATAGCCTACGCCCTCGGCGGCGAGCCGGCCGGGATCGACGCCATGGGCCTCGACGAGGCGATCCCTCACCGCCTCTGCCCGCCGCCGGGACAGCGCGATGTTGGCGTCCAGATCGCCGACAGCATCCGTGTGCCCCACCAGCGCCACCCGCGCCCCCGGGCGTTGCGCCAGGTAGTCCGCGAGGGTCGAGAGCGACTCGAAGGGCCCGGCCCCGAGTGCGACCTCGCCGCTTTCGAAGGCGAGATCGTCCAGCACGGCATGACCAGCCGACTCGAGGGCCTGGCCGAGGGGCGTCCCGGCGGACGGGCCGGCGGGCGCCCCGTCGCCTGTGACGGTTAGGCCGCCTTCCTCGCCCGCCGCCACGTGGACGACCTGCAGGAATCCCGCCGAAGGAGACCGGCTCGCGAGCAGCGACACGTAGTCCTCAGCGCCGCCCTCCCGCACACGGATCGCGGAGAGAAGGCGGAAGCGGGTAAGGTCCACATGCATGGCGGGCGGCGGCAGAACCTCGATGGCATGGCGGAAATCGAAGCCGCCGCAGCGGTCGTCGCGGCATTCGAAGACGATCTCGAAGCCGGCGGCCTCGAGCTGCTCGCGCAGGGGCGCGACGATCTGGAGCGTCGTCAGCGACTGGCCGGGAAGCCGCCAGACCTGCCGCGTGACCCGGCCCTCGGCCGAGACGGACGGCACCCGCGCGCCGTCCCATGGGGCCACCGGCAGGGCGTGGCTTCCCCCCGCGCTCGTCTCTTCGGCCTGAAGGCGCGCCGCGTCGGGCAGGGTGAGTTCCACCGCCCCGGCGACCGGCCGCGCAAGGGCGAGACAGGCGAGCGCGAGGGCGCTAGCGCGCCTGAGCGTGATACTCATCGTTGGGGCGCATGTCGGTGGCGCTCGCCAGCCGGTTTGTCATGTTGAAGAAGGCGGCCACCGAGGCGATGTCCCAGATGTCGCGGTCGGAAAAGCCCTGCCCGCGGAGCGCCTCGCGGTCGATCTCCTCGATCTCGGCGCTTGCGCGCGTGACCTTCTCGGCGAAGGCGAGCATCGCGCGCTGGCGCGGCGGCAGCTCGGCCACGCGCCAGTTCATCACCAGCATCTCGCCGAGCTTCGGATCGCCGGAAAGCGCGCGCACCGCGGCGCCGTGGGCCGTCAGGCAGTAGAAGCAGCGGTTCACCGCCGAGACGACGACGGCGATCATCTCGCGCTCGAGCTTGGACAGCCCCGACTCTCCCAGCATCAGGTCGTTGTACATCGCGCTGAACGCGTCGAGCTTGGCGACGTCGAAGGCGTAGGCGCGCAGCACGTTCGGCACGAAGCCCAGCTTCTCCTCGCAGACCGCGAAGTATTTCGCCGTGTGCTCCGGCAGCGGATCGACTTCCGGCAGGTCGAGCGCGGTGGGCTTTGCGGCGTCGCTCATGCGGCCTCCTTCCCGGTCAGGATACGGTAGTGATAGCCGCCCGCGGGCGTCATGCCCAGCGCGGCGTAGAGCGCGTTCCCGGCGGCGTTGTCGCGGGTGACGAGCGCGGCGACATGGGTGGCGCCCTGGGGCGCCGCCCAGAGCGCGGCCGCGCGCATCATCCAGCCCGCCACGCCCTGCCGGCGCTGGTGGGGCAGAACCTCGACGGCGTGGACCATGGCGACGCCGCCATGCAGGCCGACATAGGCCGCCCCGGCCGGGCTGTCGTTCCACCGCCCTAGGATGCCGGTCTTTGGGCAGTCCGCGCGGTCCATCACGGCCTGCCGCGCGGGGCCGGTCCCGGCCTCCGTCCAGATCTCGCGCATGATCTGAAGGGGCTCCCAGACCGTGAGCGCCGTGACGCGCGGCAGCGGGCGATCGGTGAGCCGCGCGATCTCGCAGAGATAGATCACCGTGGGATCGAGTTCCGCGTAGCCGCGGCGCGCGAGCTGCGTGTCGAGCGCCGCCTCGCCGGGACGGATCATGAAGAGCGGCGGCTGGCCGAGCTCGCGCATCTCTTCCTCCGCGGCGTCGATCAGCTCGTCGCTCGCATCGCCCGCGACGGTGGCCGCCGAAACCCGCTTGCCCCCGCCCTGCCCGTCGCGGATCGTCACCGGGCCGAGCCGTGCGGTCGCGGCGGCCGGCCATGTCTGAGCGGAGACGGCCAGGAGGTCGGCCGGGCTCGGTGCCGTCATGTCGCCTCCAGCAAGGCGGAGAGGCGCACCATCGCGGCGTCGAGCCGGCCGGCATCGGTTCCGCGCACGACGACGTTCACGCCATGCGCCCCGTCGCGGATGAAGGGATAGGAGCCCAAGGACAGGTCGGGAAACGCCGCGGCCACCTCGCCCACCGCGGCGGCGATGTCGCCCTCGCCCCGCGCGACGATCAGCGTCTGCGACAGAACCGGCGCGCCGCCGGTGATCCCGGGCAGCACGCTCGCCAGCATGGCCTCGAAGATCTGCGGCACCCCGGCCATGACGTGCACGTTGCCGATGGTGAAACCGGGCGCCGCCGAGATCGGGTTCTCGATCAGGGTCGCGCCGTCCGGGATCCGCGCCATCCTGAGCCGCGCGGCGTTTAGCTCGAGCCCCTGGGCATCGTAATGCGCCTGGAGAAGCGCGCGGGCGTCCTCGCGCACGCCGATCGGCACGCCCATCGCCTCGGCCACGGCCTCGGCGGTGATGTCGTCGTGGGTGGGGCCTATGCCGCCCGAGGTGAAGACGTGATCCGCCGCCGCCGAGAGCGCCCGCACGGCGGCGACGATCGTCGCGTGATCGTCCGGCACGACGCGCGCCTCCTTCAGGTCCACCCCGGCGCGCGACAGCGCCTGCGCGAGGTGGTGCATGTTGGAATCGCGCGTCCGGCCCGAAAGGATCTCGTCTCCGATCACCAGCATGGCGGCGGTGGGATTGGGCATGGGGCGCGCTCCTTGCGAGGCTTGCCGACCCGGTATAAGCGCGCGCCGATGCGCTTTCAAACCCCCCTCGTGCCGGCGACGCTCCTCCGCCGATACAAGCGCTTCCTCGCGGATGCGCAGCTCGCGGACGGCCGCGAGGTGACCGCGCATGTCTCGAATCCCGGCTCGATGCTGGGCCTCGCCGAGCCCGGAATGCGCATCTGGCTCGAACCCGTGAACGACCCGCGGCGCAAGCTCGCCTGGGCATGGCGGCTGGTGGAGCACGGGAACGGCGCCTTCACCGGCGTGGACACGGGCGCCGCCAACAGGCTCGCCCGCGCCGCGCTCACGGCCGGCGCGGTGCCCGGGCTGGCGGGCTACGACGAGATGCAGGCGGAGGTGCGCGCGAGCGCCGCGAGCCGCATCGATTTCCGCCTCCGCGCGCCCGGCCGGCCCGACGCCTATGTGGAGGTGAAAAGCGTCACGCTCTCGCGCGCGCCGGGCCGCGCGGAGTTCCCCGACAGCGTGACGGCCCGCGGCGCGAAGCATCTCGCCGAGCTCGCGGCGCTCGCACAGGCGGGGCATCGCGCGGCGATGCTCTATGTCGTGCAGCGCAGCGATGCGGAGCGCGTCGCGCTCGCCGCCGATATCGACCCGGGATATGCGCGCGCCTTCGCCGCGGCGCAGGCGGCGGGCGTGGAAGCCTTCGCCATGGGCTGCTCCGTATCGCCCGAAGGGATCGCCCCGGCGGCGGTGCTGCCCTTCGAGCCGCCCGCGGCGTGAGACCGCGCGCGCGGCCTGTGCCACAGTTTCGTCAACACATCTCCCGCCGCGCGCCCGATCGCCGCGGTACTGGCCCTTTGCGCGCAAAGCCCTTAAGTAGGCGGGCAAGGAGTGGCTCATGGAGCGAGACGTGAACCAGACCCATCACGGCCGTCTCACGCGCGACGGAATCCGCATCCACGAGGCGGAGGATTTCGAGGGCATGCGCAAGGCCGGCCAGCTGGCCGCCGAGATCCTCGACGAGGTGATCCCGATGATCGAGCCCGGGGTCACGACCGCGGCGATCGACGCCTTCATCGAGCGCCGGGTGGACGAGGCGGGCGCGAAGTCCGCCACGATCGGCTACAAGGGCTACCGCCACGCGTCCTGCATCAGCGT
>CAZPCU010000018.1:0-13309 GCA_964585075.1 uncultured Rhodobacterales bacterium | reverse complement strand
CGCCGCGATCCTCGCGGAGGAGCGCGACGACGTGCCGGTCGGACAGGTCATCGCGGTGATCTCGGCGGAGGCACCGGCGACCCCGGTCCGCCGCGCGATGGCCGCCGCACCCGCCCCGGCGCGGCAAGAGGCCGCCACGGCGCAGCCGGACGCGGTGCCGGACAAGGGCGCCGAGCGTCCCGCGCCGCCCGCGCCCCGCCCCGCCGGGGCTCCGACAGCCACCGCCCCGGCGGGGCGCATCCTCGCCTCGCCGAAGGCGCGCAGGCTCGCCGCCGAAGAGGGGCTGGACCTCGCCCGTCTCGCGGCGGCGGGATACCCTCAGCCCTTCCACGTCGCGGACCTGGAGACGCTCCGCGCCCTGCCGAAATCGGCCGCAACGCCCGCCGCGGCGCCTGCGGCCGGCGAGGTCGGGGTGATCTCGGCCGAGATCGACGCCGCCGCCTTCGACGATTTCCGCGCCTGGCTCGCCTCGGCGACGGAGACGCCCCCGGGCGGGCCGCGCCTGCTCGCGGCCTTCGCGGCCGGGGCGATGCGCGCGGCCCTCGGCGCGGAAGGAACGCTGACGGTCGCCGCAGGGGCCCTTGGCGCGCCCGCCGCGATGGACGATCCGGACCTCGCGCCGCTCTCGGCCGAGCCCGCGCCGTCGGAGTCCCCGCCGGCGCTCATCCTCCGCGATCTGACGGGCACCGCGCTCACCGCCGTGAGACCCGCCGCCGCGCATGTTCCCCGGCTCACCGTCACCCGCAGGGGCGACACCCTCGCCCTGCATCTGGCCCACGACGCCGCCGCGCTGCCGGAGGAGGCCGCGCTCGCCCTCGTCGCGGGCCTCGCCGACCGGCTCTCCGAGCCGCTGCGGCACCTGCTCTGACACGGGAGACCCCCCAATGACCAAGCTCGACCGGATCTTCGAGACCCTGCCCACCGATCTCTACATCGGCGGCGACTGGCGCCCGGGCGCCGAAGCCGCGCGCTTCGACGTGATCAACCCCGCCGACGAGACCGTGCTCGCCTCCGTCGCCTCGGCCACGGCGGTGGATGCCGACGCGGCGCTCGACGCCGCCGAGGCCGCCTTCGCCGACTGGGCCAACGCCAAGCCGCGCGAGCGCGCCGAGGTGCTGCGCCGGGCGTGGGAGCTGATGACCGCGCGGCTGGAGGATTTCGCCCGCCTCATCACGCTGGAGAACGGCAAGGCGCGCGCCGACGCGATGGGCGAGGCCACTTATGCCGCCGAGTTTTTCCGCTGGTTCGCCGAGGAAGCGGTGCGCGCCGACGGGCTCGTCACCCGCGGCCCCTCGACCGGCGCGCGGATCGTGGTGCAGCACAAGCCCGCGGGCATCTCCGTGCTGGTGACGCCCTGGAACTACCCGGCGGCCATGGGCACGCGGAAGATCGCCCCCGCCCTCGCGGCGGGCTGCCCGGTGATCATCAAGCCGGCCTCCGAGACGCCGCTCACCATGCTCGCCCTCATGCCGCTTCTGGAGGAGGCGGGCGTGCCCAGGGGCCTCGTCAACGTGCTGCCCTCGCGCCGGAGCGGGGCGCTCGTGGATCACCTGATGCACGACCCGCGGGTGCGCGTGATCTCCTTCACCGGCTCGACGCAGGTGGGCCGCAAGCTTCTCCACGGCGCGGCGGACCAGGTCCTGAAGCCCGCCATGGAACTCGGCGGCAACGCGCCGCTCATCGTCTTCGAGGACGCCGATCTCGACCAGGCGGTCGAGGGCGCGATGCTCGCCAAGATGCGCAACCTCGGCGAGGCCTGCACCGCGGCGAACCGCTTCTACGTCCACGAGGCGGTGGCGGAAGAGTTCGCAAGGAAGATGACCGAGGCGATGGGCGCCCTGAAACTCGGCGACGGGCGGGAGGAGGGCGTGGACGTGGGCCCCCTCGTCAACGCCGACACGCGCGACAAGGTGCACGCCTTCGTGGAGGACGCCGTCGCCAGGGGCGCCCGGCTGCGCCTCGGCGGGCGCCTTCCCGGCGGCAAGGGCTTCTACTACCCGCCCACGGTGCTGACGGACGTCCCCGAGACGGCCGACTGCGTAAGGGACGAGATCTTCGGCCCGGTCGTCGCGATGCAGACCTTCACCGACACCGAGGACGTGATCCGGCGCGCCAACGACACGGAATACGGCCTCGTGGCCTACGTGTTCTCGGGCGATTTCCGGCGTGGCCTCCAGGTCTCCGAGAGGCTCGATTACGGCATGGTGGGGCTCAACCGGGGTCTCGTCTCGGACCCGGCGGCGCCCTTCGGCGGCACGAAGCAGTCCGGCCTCGGGCGCGAGGGCGGCCATGAGGGGATGCACGAGTTCATGGAAACCCAGTACATCTCGGCGGAGTGGTGAGATGGCCGACGTGATCGCCAGCCCCTCCGTCCGCAAGCGCGCCGCCGAGCGGGGCGTGGACCTCGCGGCGCTCGCCCGCGATCTCGGCCGCGAGACGATCGGGCAGGAGGATGTAACGGCCGCCGCCCCTAGCGGCCCGGCCGCGGCCGCCCCCGCCGCCGACACGAGCCACTGGGAGGTGGACCACGCCGCCTGGGGCCCTGTGCGCGAGGCGCCCATGAGCCGCTTCGCCCGCGTCGCCGCCCAGAACCTCGCCGCGGCGCAGGCGCTCATCCCCGCCGTCACCCATCATGACCGGGCCGAGCTCACCGCCGTCGAGGCGTTCCGCGCCCGGGTCAGGGATGAGGCGCGCGCCGAGGGCGTCCGGCTCACCACGCTCGCCTTCCACGTCAAGGCGCTGGCGCGCTGCCTGCGCGACTTCGAGCGCTTCAACGCCTCGCTGTCCGCCGACGGCGAGACGCTGATCCTGAAGGATTACGTGCATCTGGGCATCGCCGTGGACACGGCCCACGGGCTCATGGTGCCGGTGATCCGCGACGCCGACCGCAAGGGGCTCCTGCGCATCGCGGCGGAGATCGGAGACCTCGCCGCCCGTGCGCAGGCCCGCAAGATCCGCCCCGACGAGATGGGCGGCGCGTCCATGACGATCTCCAACCTCGGCGGCATCGGCGGCACCGCCTTCACCCCGATCGTGAACCCGCCCGAGCTCGCGATCCTCGGCATCACGCGCACCGAGACGGTGCCCGTCTGGGACGGCGAGGCGTTCCGGCCCGTGCCCATGGCCCCGCTCGATCTGAGTTACGATCACCGCGTCATCAACGGGGCCGACGCGGCGCGGTTCCTCGCCGCCCATGCCGGCTACCTCGCCGATCCGCGCCGGATGCTGGTCTAGCCCCCATGGACATCCGCCCGGATCTCTCCGGAAAGACCGCCCTCGTCACCGGCTGCCGGCGCGGGATCGGGCGGTCGATCGCCGTGGCGCTCGCGCGTTCCGGCGCGGATATTCTGGGCGTCAGCGCCTCCGTCTCGGAGGACGACGACGTGGCGCGGGAGGTGCGCGCCGAGGGGCGCCGCTTCGCCGCCCTGCCCTGCGACCTTTCCGAACGCGGGGTGCTGGCGACGCTCTGCGACGCGCTGGCGCGAGACCACCCGCCGGTGGACATCCTCGTCAACAACGCCGGCACGATCCGGCGCGCGCCCGCCGCAGAGCATGGCGACGCGGACTGGGACGCGGCCATCGCCACGAACCTGACCGCGCCCTTCGTCCTCACCCGCGAGATCGGCCGCGGCATGGTCGCGCGCGGCGCCGGAAAGATCGTGTTCGTGGGTTCCGTGCTGAGCTTCCAGGGCGGCATCCTCGTGCCCGGCTACGCGGCCAGCAAGGCCGGCGTCGCGCAGCTCGCGCGGAGCTTCGCGAACGAGTGGGCGGCGCACGGCGTCAACGTGAACGCCGTCGCGCCGGGTTACGTCGCCACCGACAACACCGCCGCCTTGCAGGCGGACGCAGAGCGCAGCCGCGCCCTTCTGGAGCGGGTGCCCGCCGCACGCTGGGGCAGGCCAGAGGACATCGCCGGGCCCGTCCTCTTCCTCGTGAGCGAGGCCGCGGGCTTCGTGCACGGCGCCGTGCTGGCGGTGGACGGCGGCTGGCTCGCGCGGTAGCCGGCTCGCCTTGCGCAGAGTGGTGGTCCCCCTGCTCCTGGCCGCGCATCGGTGACGAGGCGGCGCTCCGCCGCGCGGCCCGATCCCGCGCCGCGCCATTTCCCGGCAGCCCTCGTCAGAGAAAGACCGTGGCAGTCGCGGGCACGAGCGCGACGATCACGAGCACCAGCGCCATCACCGCGATGAAGGGCAGCGTCGCGGCGAAGACCTGCTCCACCGAGACGGATGGGTCGTTCAGGGTGTTGTGGACCGTGAAGACCGAGATTCCGAAAGGCGGCGTCAGAAGCCCGATCTCCACCGCGATCACGGTCACGATCCCGAAATGCATCAGGTCGATGCCGAGGCCCTGCGCGATCGGCGCCGCGATGGGGACCATGATCAGCAGGATGGACGTGCTGTCGAGGATCATGCCCATCAGCAGGATGATCGCCGCGTAGAAGGCGATGAAGCCCAGGGGTCCGAAACCCGATTCCGTGACCAGCACCGCGATGGCGTTCGGCAGGCCCGCGATGGAAAGCATGCGCGAGTAGAAGGACGCCGCGATCAGCAGCAGGAGGATCGACACGGAGATCACGCCCGTCTGCTTCATGACCTGCCACAGCTTGCGCCGGTCCAGGCTGCGCCGCGAGAGCGCCACGATCAGCGCGCCGAACGCCCCCACGCCGCCGGCTTCGGTCGGCGTGAAGAACCCGCTGTAAAGGCCGCCGAGCACGAGGATCACCAGCAGGACGATCGGAACGAGCTTGGCCACCATCTGTCCGGGCGGCATGGGCGTGAAATCGCGCTCCAGCCGCCTCTCCCGCGCCGTTTCCGGGTCGCGCAGCACGAAGCCCGGAAAGAGGATGGTGATCCCGACCAGCATGGCCACGAAACCGCCGGCCAGCATCAGGCCCGGCACGATCCCCGCGATGAACATGCCCCCGATCGAGACTTCGGCGAGCACGCCGTAGATGATGAGCAGAAGACTCGGCGGGATGAGCATCCCCAGCACGGAAGAGCCGGCCACGGTTCCCGCGGAAAAGGAGGGGCGGTATCCGTGGCGCACCATCTCGGGCACCGCGACGCGCGTGAAGACCGCGGCCGACGCGATGGACACGCCCGTCACGGCGGCGAAAATCGTGTTGGCCGCGACGGTGGCGACCCCGAGGCCGCAGATCATCCGGCGGAGCAGTTCCTCGGCCACCTCGAACGTGTCCCGGCCGATGTTCGAGACGCTCACCAGCAATCCCATCAGCACGAAGAGGGGGATCGTTGCGAAGAGATAGTCGGCGATGCCGGAATAGGCCGTCAGTTCCAGCATGCGGAAGGCGAGGTCGATGTTGTCCCGTATCAGCCAGATGCCCACGAACGCCACGCCGAACAGCGCATAGGCGATCTGCATGCCCAGCAGCACCAGCGCCACCAGGACTCCGATGAGGACGAAGCCGAATGCCAGTGTCGTCATGCCGGCCGCCGGGCGTTTCGGAGTTCTTCGGCCAGCCTGTAGAGCGCGGCCAGCACCGCGACGGCGGCGCCGAGCACGGTGATGCCCCGGAACGGCCAGGTCGGAATCGTCCAGACCCCCTGCACCCCGAAGAACTCGGCCGTCTGCCAGGCCTCGACGAATTTCGGCCAGGAGGCCCAGAGGATCAGCGCGAAGACGATCGCGCCCGCGAGGCAGAAGGCGGCCTCCATGAGCGCGACGGCGCGGGGGGAGACGCGCTCGATCCTCCGGACGAGGAAATCGGCGCGCGTCAGGCGCCTCTGAAGGATCGCGGCGGCGACCTGGAGGAACACGATGGCCACCACGGCCCGCGCGGCGATCTCGGAGACGCCGGTTATCGGCGCGTTCAGGAAGTTCCGGCCGAGAACGTCGGCGACGATGAGCAGCATGAGCGCGCCGATCGCCGCCGTCCCCACCGCCGACATGCCGGCCGCGAAACCGCCGAGAAGCGCGCCGAACGGCGCGTCGGAGAAGGAGGGAACGAACCCGTCATCGGACTCGGCCGTGCTGTCTTCGCTCATGCCAGTATCCTTCGGGTCAAGGTAACGCCCGCCTGGCAAGGCTACCGGGCGGGCGCGGTATTTCCAGCCTGTCTCAGAGGCCCTCGTCCCAGTTGCGAAGCGGGGTCGCGCCACGCTCGCGCAGGGCGTCGAAATAGGCCTTCAGCACGACCTTCCCGTCCTCCCCGGTCTGCTCGAGCCAGGGCTCGATGATGTTGGGCAGGCCGTTCACCCACTTCGCCTTCTCTTCCTCGGGCAGCTCGTGGATCGTGAGGCCCGCGGCCTGCATCTCGTCGATGGCCCGCGCCGCGAGGTCCGCCACGTAGTCGCCATGCGCGATGGAGGTCGCCTTCGCGGCCTCCCGCATGGCGTTCTGCACGGGTTCGGGCAGCCCTTCGAAGAAATCCTTGTTGGCCGCGATGCCGCCGAAATACATCGAGCCGATGCCCACCCGGGTCAGCTCGGGGGCCACCTCGTAGACCCGCGTCGGCAGGATGCCCGAGGCGAAGGAGAGCGTGCCCTCGGTCACGCCGGTCTGGATGTTGGTGTAGTAGGTCGTCAGAGCGCCATCGACCGGGGTCGAGTTCGTGCCGCGCAGCCAGTTGGCGGAGGTTCCCGGCGCGTTCAGCTTGCGGTTCTCGAGATCCTCGAGCGACGTCACCGGAAAGGTGGCGTAGATGTCGTAGCTGTCGGTGATGAGCGAGGACAGGTGCACCATCCCGTTCTCGGCCCAGCTGTCCCGGAGCTCCGGCAGCGTCTCGGAGAGCTCATCGAAGATCTCGATGATCATCCGGTGATCCTCGGTGGCGAACGGCGTGAAATAGGTCACGTTCTGCAGCGGCATGTTCGCGCCTTCCCAGACCGTGCCGACCATCCCGACATCCACGATCCCGTCCATCACGGCCTCGCGGGTGTCGGTGAACTTGTAGAGCGTGCCGGCATAGCTCTCGACCCAGTTCACCTGGTACTCGTTGCCGTTCTCGGCGAGGATGCGGTTCACCTCGGGCTGGAAGGTGTTCTTCATGGCGTAGACCCAGATGTTCGCCTCCGGGTGGGACGAGCCGATGTTCACGGTGATCGTCTCCTGCGCCCAGGCTGCGCCGCCCGCGAGGATGGCGACCGCACTTGCCGCGATGGTTGTGATTTTCATGATCTTCCTCCCTTGATCGGAACGCACTCCTCTGCGTCCCATTGTGTTTAGTCGGACAGTCTGCCCAGCGCACGCAAGACGCGCTCTGGCGTGAACGGCATCTCCGTCACCTGGGCGGAGAACGGCCGCAGGGCGTCGTTGATCGCGTTCATCACCGCGGCCGGCGCCCCTGCGGTGCCCGCCTCCCCGGCGCCCTTCGCCCCGAGGGCGCTTTCCTGCGTCGGAGTTTCGACATGGCCGACGGTCATGTCGGGCATCTCGGCGGCCATCGGCACGAGATAGTCGGCCATCGACGCGTTCAGCAGCTGGCCGCTCTCGTCGTAATGAATCTCTTCGTAGAGCGCCCCGCCGAGGCCCTGGACGATGCCGCCGCGGATCTGCTCGTCCACGAGCTGGGGGTTGATGATCCTCCCGCAATCCTCGACGCACCAGTGTCTGAGAAGGGTGACCACGCCGGTGTCGATGTCAACCTCCAGATAGGACGCCTGCACGCCGTTGGTGAAGGCGAAGGGGTAGTCCATGGTGATGAAGTGGCGCGTCTGCACGAGCTCGCGCGGCAGGCCCTTCGGCAAGGTGTCGCCGCGGAAATAGACGATGCGCCCCAGCTCCTCGAGCGGCATGCGCCCTTCGCCGCTGGCCGCATCGACCACCTGTCCGCCCCGGATGTCGAGCTTGCCGGCCTCGGCCTGCAGCATCGACGCCGCGACCTCCAGGATCGACTCCCTCAGCGCCCGCGCGGCCTGCAAGGCCGCCTCGCCGCCGATGCCGGCCCCGCGGGACGCCCAGGTGCCGCCGCCATAGGGCGTGACCTGCGTGTCGCCCGTGACCACGCGCACCTTGTCCGGGGCCACGCCCACGCCCTCGGCCACGACCTGGGCCAGCATCGCCTCGGTGCCCTGGCCCTGCTCGGTCACGCCCGAGAGCGCGACGACCGAGCCGTCGGGGTCCATGCGGACCGTGCAGCCGTCCTGCGCCGAGATGCGCGCGCCGCCGATGCCGTACATGAACGGCGAGGGGTTCGTCAGCTCGATGAAGGAGGCGATGCCGATGCCGCGGTGCCTGCCCTGCTTGCGCGCCGCTTCCTGGTCGGCGCGAAGCGCGTCGTAGTCCATCATCTCCAGAAGCTTGTCGAGCGACGCGTGGTGCGAAAGCCCCTCGAACCGCATCTTCGCGGGCGAGGTGACGGGATAGGCGTCGTCCCGGTAGAGGTTGCGCCGCCGGATCTCGACCGGATCCATGCCGATCGCGGCGGCGGCCATGTCCACCAGGCCCTCGGTGATCGCGACGGCGATCGGGTGTCCGACGGCGCGATACTGGCAGGTCGGCGTCTTGTTCTGGAAGACGACCGTGGTCCGCGCCCGGTAGTTCTCGAAGTCATAGGGCCCGCCGCAAAGGTTCACGACCTGGTTGCCCTCGATGGCGGAGGTGCGGGGATAGACCGAGTAGGGGCCGATGCCCGTCCAGTCGTCCACGTCGATGGCGAGGATCTTTCCCTCGGCATCCACGGCGATCTTCGCCTCGATCTCGTGATCGCGCGCGTGGATGTCCGTCGTGAAGCTTTCCA
Source organism: uncultured Rhodobacterales bacterium (assembly GCA_964585075.1). Classification (GTDB taxonomy): domain Bacteria; phylum Pseudomonadota; class Alphaproteobacteria; order Rhodobacterales; family Rhodobacteraceae; genus Rhodosalinus. The sequence goes on along the minus strand of CAZPCU010000018.1, from coordinate 4,611 downwards.
GCCGGTCCGCGACGAACTTGACCGGGCGCCCCATGACCTTGGCGATGGCGGCCGTCGCGACCTCGTCGGGATAGACGTGAACCTTGATCCCGTAGGAACCGCCCACGTCGCCGCAGATCACCCGCACCCGGCTTTCGGGAATGTCGAGATGCTCGGCGAACACGGTCTGCATCATGTGCGGCGCCTGCGTGGCGTGATAGGCCGTCATCTGGCCCTCGGCCGGGTTCCAGTCGACGAGGATCGAGCGCGGCTCCAGCGTGACGCCCGTGTGGCGCGCCGTCCGGAAACGGGCCGACACGACCTTGTGCGCCCCGTCCATCGCGCCGTCCACGTCGCCTTCCTCGTGAAGGCGCCGGAAGGCCAGGTTGTCTCCGAGGTCGGGGTGGATGATCGGCGTGTCGGCGTCGAGCGCCGTCATCGTGTCCGTCACGGCGGGCAACGTTTCGTAATCCACGTCCACCAGCGCGGCGCCCTCCTCGGCGGCCGCGCGGCTCGTCGCGACGACCGCCGCGACCGCTTCCCCGACCCAGGTGACGCGCTCGACGGCGAGAGGATGCTGCGGCGGGGACTTGAGCCCCTTGAGATGGGCCAGCACCGCGACCCAGGGCGTGCACACCTCCGCCAGATCCGCGGCGGTGAAGACGCGCAGCACGCCGCGGACGCCCTTCGCCGCCTCGGCGTCGAGCCCGGAGATGCGGGCATGCGCGACCGGCGAGCGGACGAAGGCCACATGCACCATGCGCGGAAGCTCGATGTCGTCCACGTAGCGTCCGCGGCCCTGCACCAGCCTGGCCGCGTTCGGGCGTGGAACGGTCTTGCCGATGTAGGAGTTGGGGCGGTCGGGATTGCCGAACTGTACGGTCATGCCGCCCCTCCTTCCGCGCGCGCCCGCGCCACCTCTTCGACCGCGTCCACGATGGCCTCGTAGCCCGTGCACCGGCAGTAGTTTCCTGACAGGTGCTCCCGGATCTCGGCCCGCGAGGGCACGCCGCCCGAGGCCAGAAGCTCCTCGATCGCGACGAGCATGCCCGGCGTGCAGAAGCCGCATTGCAGGGCGTTCCGCGCCACGAAGATCTCCTGCAGGTCGCGGATCGCGCCCGTCTCGGTCATGCCCTCGACGGTCCAGACCTCGGCGCCGTCCGCCTGGGCGGCCAGCATGAGGCAGCCGCGCACCGCCGCGCCGTTCACGCGCACCGTGCAGGCTCCGCAGACGCCGTGTTCGCACCCGGCATGCGCCCCGGTCAGGCCGAGTTCGAGACGCAGGAAATCGATCAGGTGCCGGCCCGCCGGAACCCGCGCCTCCACCGGCTCGCCGTTGACGGTCAGGGACACGTCAACCCTGTCCTGGAACATCTCCGTCATGCGCTGCCCTCCTCGATGCCTGCCACCGCCCTGCGCAGGAGAACGCCGGCCAGGTGCCTGCGATAGGCCGCGCTCGCCTGCGTGTCCGCGGGCGGGTCGATCTCTGCCGAAAGCGCGGCGACGGCCGCGTCGAGATCCCCGGTGTCGAGCGCCGCCATCGCGTTCTCCGCCAGGAGCGGCTTCGGCCCGACCGAGAAGAGCGCGACCCGGTGACCCGCCCGCCGCTTCACGAGGCAGAGCCCGGCCAGGGCATAGTCGCCCGAACGCCGCGCCACTTCCTGGATCATCTGCCGCTCGCCCTCTTCCGCCTTCGGCACCGAGACGGCGGTCAGGATTTCGCCGTCCTCCAGGGAGGTCACGAACATGTCCTCGAAGAACGCCTCGGCCGCGATCTCGCGCGCGCCGTCCGGCCCTTCGACGTGCAGCCGGCCGCCGAGCGCGAGAACGCAGGCCGGGAACTCCGCCGCCGGGTCCGCGTGCGCCAGCGCCCCGCCGATGGTTCCGCGGTTCCGGATGGCGGCATGGGCGATGTATCCGACGGCTTCGGCCAGCAGCGGGGCATGCGCGCGAACGAGCGGGTCCGCCCCCACCTCCGCGTGCCGCGTCAGCGCGCCGATGCGAAGCGAGACGCCCTCGTCGGCCACGCCGGACAGCTCCGTGATCCGCGAGATGTCCACCAGAAGGTCTCCCGCGGTCAGCCCCATGTTCATCGCCGCGACCAGGCTCTGCCCGCCGGCGACGACGCGCCCCTGCCCGTCCGCGGCCGCCAGCAGCTCGAGCGCGTGGCGCACGTCGCTTGCCCGGGCGTAGCCGCCCGCCGATGCCTTCATGGCTCCTCCCTTCCGCTCGACGGCGGCATCCGAGCGCGCCGCTTATTGAGCACTTGCTCAACCTTGTTGATCGGATGATCTTTAAAATTCGAGTCGTTGCAAGGGGATTTTTTGGTAGGAGAGGATCGGAGGCGGCAGATGGACGTGCACACGAAGAATCAGGGCCGGGGAGGCGAGGACGTGTCGGTCCGCCGGCGGCTGCCGCCCGAAGAGCGGCGGCGGCAGATCGTGGACGAAGCCGTGCGCTTCTTCGCCGAGGTCGGCCTCGAGGGAAAGACGCGGGACCTGGCGAAGCGCCTTGGCGTCACCCAGTCCCTGATCTTCAATTACTTCGCCACGAAGGACGAGCTGATCGAGGCGGTCTACGAAACCGTCTATCTCGACCGCCTGTCGCCCGACTGGCCGGAGCGGCTGACCGACCGCTCCGAGCCCCTGCGGGCGCGGTTGCTGTCCTTCTATACCGAATACAGCGCGCTCATCTTCCAGCACGAGTGGATGCGAATCTTCATGTTCTCGGGGCTCGAAGGCGCGACGCTCAATCGCCGCTATCTCGAACATCTGGGCGACGTCATTCTCCGCCCCGTCCTCGCCGAAACGGCGGCGGTCTCTTCGGGGACGGTGCAGCCGACGATGGAGGACGTCTGGAACCTCCATGGCGGCATCGTCTATATCGGCATCCGCCAGCACATCTACCGGATGCCCGCGCCCGAGAATCCCGACGACATCATCGCGAGAGCCGTGGACAAGTACCTGTCCTTCTTCGGGATCGGCCCGGACGACTGACACGCCGAACGTGAGGAAGGGCGCCGCGCGGGGCGAATCGCGCGGCCCGCCATCGCGCTTGCCGGATCGTCCGGAGAGCGGATAGGGTTCGGGCTGAAGACCGGTTTTCCAGAAGGGTTTCGGGGTGGCATCACGCGCGCACGGTCCATCATGGGCGACTTGGGCGGTGCGCGCGCTCTGCGTCGCTGCCGGCCTCTACTTCATCTGGCTGGCCCTGGTGGACAGCCCGACAATCGGCGGCGGCCTCGGTTTCGGGCTGCCCGAGGCGGCCGTCCTGGGCATCGGGGCGATCACCGTGCTTGGCGGCCTTCTTCCGCCACGCTTCTCCATGCCCTTCGCCCTGCTTCTGGCCACCACGCTGGTGGTGCTGACGCTGACGGAGCTCGTCCTCTCCAGCGTTCTGGGGCCGAAATACTACACGGCCTACGCCTTCGATCCGCGCCACCTGTTCCGGCTTGAGCCGGGCGTGTCGCGGCAATACACGCATCTCCCGGCCAATGGCGGCGGAACGGTGACCTACCGCATCAATTCCGACGGGTTCCGGGGCGAGGAACTCGAGGACGGCGGCGGGCCGCGGGTCATGGTCTACGGCGATTCCTTCATCCACGCCGAGTTTTCGGAGCTGGAAGACAGTTTCCCGGTGCAACTCGAAGCGCGGCTGCGCGATGCGGCCGGCGGCGACGTCGAGGTCGTGAACGCAGGGGTTGCGGGATACGGTCCCGATCAGATCCTTCGCCGCATGGAGGACGAGCTGGGCCGGTTCGAGCCCGACCTCGTGCTCGTATCCCTGTTTTCCGGAAACGATTACGGGGACTTGCTGCGCAACAAGCTTTACCGCCTTTCGGAGGACGGCACGCCCGTCGAGAACGACTGGCGCCTCTCGCCCGAGCAGGAGCGGCAGATCGCCCTCAACGAGCATGAGCCGGTGCTGCGCAGACTGGTCGGAGAGGCGATGCGCGCCATGCGCGGGGGAGGCGCGGGCGAGACGTTCGAGTTCGACCCGGAGGAGTGGATCGAGACCGCCCTGGCGCAGCATCAGGCGGAATACGAGGCTTACGTGGAACAGGGCGACGACACCGTCGGATCCTTCGGCATGGACCCGTATTCGGCCGATGTCGCGTTGTTACCCGGCAGCGCGTCGGCCGAGTACAAGATCCGGCTGCTGGACGGGATCGTGGCCCGCATGCGCGGCGTGGCCGACGAACACGGCGTCCCGCTTGCGATCATGGTCGTGCCCCACCCGATGGACCTGCTGGGCGGCGATCACTCGTCCGGCTTCGTCGATCGCGCCAGGTATCCCGATTACGACCCGACGCGGCTCAGCGGCACGATGGTCGAGATCGCCCGCCGGAACGACGCTCCGGTGCTCGACCTTTTCCCGGTTTTCGAGGGAGAGGAGGTGAACGCGCTGTTCCTCAGGGGCGGTGACGATCACTGGAACGCCGCCGGCCAGGCGCTCGCCGCCGACGCGGCCGCCAGGTTCCTTCTGGGCGAGGACCTGCTGGGCACCCGCCCCTGAGCCGCTCAGTCCAGGGCGTACTTGTTCCTGTAATCCTCGGCGAGCGCGCGGTCCTGCTCCTCCTTGCGCAGCACGGCGTTTCCGACCACCAGAAGCTCGATGTCCGTGCCCATGAAG
>CAZPCU010000017.1:0-13319 GCA_964585075.1 uncultured Rhodobacterales bacterium | reverse complement strand
AGGATGCCCGTGGCGGCGAGCATGGCCGCATGGGCCCGAGAGCCCGCGATGTCCTGCGCGGCGAGGCGCCGGTCGAAGCCGATGGAGGCGTTGATGGCCTCCATGATGGCGTCGGGCCCGGCCGCGAAGCGCCCGCCCCACATCGCGTTCGAGGAATCTGATGCCATGCCGCTACCCGGGAGTTCGTCCATGCGCCTTTCGACCCTCGCCCTCTACACGGCTCTCGCGCTCGGCGCAAACGCCGCCGCGGCCGCGGACACGGCCGCGCTGCAGGCGCTGGCCGAGGGCGACATGAAGAAACTCGCCTTCCACGTGGAGCCGAAGTCCGCCTCGGAGACCGCCTTCGAGACGGCCGACGGCGCGCCGCTCTCGCTCGCGGACTATCGCGGCAAGCATCTCGTGGTGAATTTCTGGGCCACCTGGTGCGCGCCCTGCCGCAAGGAGATGCCGCAGCTTTCGGAGTTGCAGGCGCAGTTCGGGGGCGACGCCTTCGAGGTCGTCACGATCGCGACGGGGCGCAACGCTGTGCCCGCCATGCGCCGCTTCTTCGAGGAGATCGGGGTGGACAATCTGCCCCTCCACCGCGACCCGCGCCAGGCGCTGGCCCGCGAGATGGGCGTCTTCGGCCTGCCGATCACGGTCATCCTCGATCCCGAAGGCCGCGAGATCGCGCGGCTTCAGGGCGACGCGGACTGGGCCTCCGAGAGCGCGAAGGCCATCGTGGCGGAACTCGTGGGCGCCGAGGGCTGAGGAGGCGATCCGCGCCTTTTCGAAGGAATGCCCCCGCCCGTCGGGCGGGGGCTCCGCAGCAGCACGCCGGATCAGTTCGGCAGAACGTCTCCTGACGGGCGCGGCGTCTCGGCCGTCTCCGCGGGCAGGATCGGATAGGTGATCTCGGGCACCTCTCCGGTCAGCGCGCCGAGGAAGGCGGTGATATCGTCGATCTCCTGCTCGCTCAGCTCCGCGCCGAGCTGCGAGCTGGCCATGATGTCCACGGCGGTGCGCAGATCCCAGACCACGCCGGAGTGGAAGTAGGGCGCGGTCACGGCGATGTTCCGGAGCGGCGAGGCGCGAAAGACGTATTCGTCCACCGCCGTCTCGGTCACCGCATAGCGGCCCTTGTCGCCCTCGGGCAGGATGTCCGCCCCCGGACGCTCGACGAGGCCGAAGGGATAGTAGCCGTTGCCGCCCAGGTTGACGCCGTTGTGGCAGCTCGCGCAGCCCGCCTCGAGGAAGGTCTCGAGGCCGCGGGTCTCCTGCTCGTTCAGCGCGTTCTCGTCGCCGTTCAGCCAGGCATCAAAGCGCGAGGGCGTGATCAGCGTGGCCTCGAACGCCTCGATCGCCTTGGCGAAGTTGTCGAAGGTCACCGGGTCCTCCTCCCCGGGGAAGGACGCCTCGAACCACTCGACGTATTGCGGCATGGAGTTCAGCGTGGCGATCACGTTGTCGGGCGTGTTCGCCATCTCGACGCCCGCCTGCACCGGGCCCTTCGCCTGCTCGGCGAGGTCGGCGGCGCGGCCGTCCCAGAACTGCGCCTCGTTGAACACCGCGTTGAACACGGTGGGCGAGTTGCGGGGCCCCTGCTGCCAGCCATGGCCGATCGAGGTGGGCATGTTGTCGTCGCCGCCGGTGCCCACGTTGTGGCACGAATTGCAGGAGAACACGCCCGAGGCGGACATGCGCGGGTCGAAGAAGAGCGCCTTGCCCAAATCGACCTTTTCGGGCGTGACGATGTTGTCCTCGAGCGCCGGCACCGTGGACGGGACAGGGCTGAACATGTCGAGCGCCCAGTCGCGGAGCTCGTTCTGCGCCAGCGCGGGGCTCGCCGCGGCGAGCGCCGCGGTTCCGGCCAGCAGGGCGGGGAGTCGTCTCATCTGGTCCTCCTTTCCGAGGTGCGCGCGTTTCTTGAAGGGCAAGATGTCCCGCAGCGTGACAGCCACCTTGATCTCGGTCAAAATCGGCGCGGTTTCGCTGCAGTTGCGCGGCTTTGCCGCGGCGCGGCGCACCGATGCGCAGGGTGACGCGGCGGCGCGCTTGACCGGACGCGCGCCGTCCGGCCCAATCCCGCCAGCTTGGGAGGAAGGGAGAAGTGCCGCTCGAGATCCTTCTCGCGCTCGTGGTCGGGGGCATCGCGGCCATCGCCGCGCTGACCCATGTCTTCGGCCTGTCGCGCCGGGCGCTCTTCGCCGACGCGGAGGAGGCGCGCGCCGCTTGGCGGCGCGCCTTCCCGGACGACGCGCCGCGGGGCGTGACGCTTCTGTCGGACGGCCGCGCGGCGCTCGTCGAAACCGCCCGCGGCCTCGGGATCGTCTGGACCTTCGGCGCCGACACGGTGGCGCGGCATCTCGACGGCGCGGCGGTCGAGCGGCGGAGCGGCCGCCTCGTCCTGCGCTTTCCCGACTGGGGCGCGCCGCGGCTCGCGCTCCGGGTGACCGAGGCGGAGGCGCGCGCCCTGTTCGCGCATCTGGAGGAGACGGCATGGGCACGGATGTGAGCTTTCCCGACGTGGTGCAATGGGCGGTGCCGCTCTTCATCGCCGCGATCCTCGCCGAGTTCTTCTGGATCGTCCGGTCCGGCCGGGGCGGGCGCTACGAGACGCGGGACGCCGTCACCTCGCTTCTGATGGGGGCGGGCAACGTGGCCTCGGGCATCCTGCTCGGCTTCATCGCCTACGGCTTCTTCATGGCGCTCTGGGCGATCACGCCCCTCGATCTCGGCAGTCCCTGGTGGGTGATCCTGCTCTGCTTCGTGCTGGACGACCTGCGCTATTACTGGGTGCACCGGTTCGGCCACCGCATCCGCTGGGTCTGGGCGAGCCACGTCAACCACCACTCCAGCCAGCATTACAACCTGACGACGGCGCTCCGGCAGACCTGGACCGGCACTTTCACCTTCATGATGGTCGTCCGCGCGCCGCTGATCCTCATGGGCTTCCACCCGGCGATGGTGCTCTTCGTCGGCGGGCTCAACCTCATCTACCAGTTCTGGATACACACCGAGGCGATCGGGAAGATGCCGCGGCTCTTCGAGGCGGTGATGAACACGCCCTCGCATCACCGGGTCCATCACGGCCGCAACGCGCGCTATCTCGACGCGAACTATGCCGGCGTCTTCATCGTCTGGGACAGGCTGTTCGGCACCTTCGTGCCCGAGCGCGAGGACGATAAGCCGGATTACGGGCTGGTGCAGAATCTCGGCACCTTCAACCCGATCCGCGTGGCCTTTCACGAATGGGTGGCGATGCTCCGGGACATCTTCCGCCCCGGCCTGACGTTCCGCGAGCGCGCCATGTACGCCGTCGCGCCGCCTGGCTGGAGCCATGACGGCTCCCGGGACACCTCCGAGACGATCAAGCGGAAGCACCTTGCGCGCCATCCCGAGGACGCGGGCACGCCGGGCTTCCCGGGCTCCTGAAGGTGTGGCATCGGCATCTGTCAATAAAACTTGACACATTGCCGGTCAGCGGCGACCCTGAGCGCGGAGACCGGAGCCGCGCATGACCCTTCACTCCCCTGATGTCGCTCCCCTGGAAGGGCTGACCGCGCCGGAGATCGACGGTGCGCCGCGGCCCGGTCTCTGCACCGATTGCGGGGTCTCGCGCATGGGCGACGGGCGGGCCTGCGGCCGCGCCTGCCAGTTCATCCGGCCCGACTACCCGGCGCTGGAGCGCGACGCCCATGGCCGCGAAGCGGACCCCGGCCAGGGCGAGGAAGCCTTCTTCGGCGTCTCCCGGCGAATGCTGCGCGCCCGTCTCGACCCGCCCGCGCAGGGCGCGCAGTGGACGGGGATCGCCACCGCCATCGCCGCGGAACTGCTGCGGCGCGGGACGGTGGACGCCGTGCTCACCGTGGCGCCCCACCCCGACGACCGCTGGCGCCCGCAGCCCGTGATCGTCACCGAGCCGGAGGCGCTGGCGCAGTGCCGGGGCATGCGCATGGGCTACGCGCCCACCCTCGCGCTGCTGGAGCCCGCCCGCGCCGCGGGGCACCGCCGGATCGCCATGATCGGCATTCCCTGCCAGGTCTACGCGCTCCGCGCGCTCGAGGCCGAGCTCGGGCTGGAGCGGCTCTACGTCATCGGCACGCCCTGCTCGGACAACACGACGACAGAGAACTTCCACGCCTTCCTCGCCCGGCTCGACGACCGGCCCGAGACGATCAGCTACCTGGAGTTCCGGGCCGACTACCGGGTCGAGATGCGGTTCGACGACGGGCGGAAACCCCGCTTCATCCCCTTCCTGAAGCTGCCGCTCTCGGATCTGCCGGCGGACTTCTTCCCGATGACCTGCAAGACCTGCGTGGACTACACGAACCGGCTGGCCGACGTGACCGTGGGTTACATGGGCGGCGACGGCGACCAGTGGGTGATCGCCCGGAACGCTCGCGGCGAAGAGATGCTGGACGCGCTCGGCGACCGGCTCGCGGCCCGCCCGCTCACCGACAGGGGCAAGCGCGACGCCGCCGTGAAGGGGTTTCTCGTCAACACAGAGCGCGCGGCGGGCGGGCTGCCGCTGCGCGCCATGCCGGACTGGGTGCGCCCGATCGTGGCCTTCCTGCAGCCCCGCATAGGGCCGAGGGGCCTCGAGTTCGCGCGGGCGCGGGTGGAGATGAAGGCGATCGAGACGGTGCTGCACCTGCGCCGCGCCCACCCGGCGAAGATCAAGAACATGGTGCCCGGACACGTCTGGCGACTGGCCGCCCGCTACGGCCTCCAGCCGTCGAAGGACGAGCGGCGCGAGGACGGCTAGGCCGCCTCGCGGAGCATGATCCGCGCCTCGGGCGTCGAGAGCGCGCGCCGGGCATGCGGCCCGTAAAGCGCCGGGTCCTCTCCGATCTCCGGAAGCGCCGACAGGAGGCGGGCGCGGTCCTCGGCATCCAGGGTTTCGAGGGACGCGCCAGCCGGGTGGAAGCTCTCGGTCTCCACGCCGTTCGCCCAGAGCACCTCGTGGCGCGGCAGGAGCAGGTGGATGTAGGTCACGTCCGGCGCGTCGAGATCCACGCGCACCGTCCGCCCGTTCACGAGATCCCGCGCGGCGACGAGGACCTCCGGCTCGTTGAAGAGCTCCCGCGCCACGGGCCCGCGCAGAACGACCCTGTGGCCAGGCGAGACCAGCAGCGCGCCGTCCGGGCGGTGCTCGCCCAGCGCCCCGGCCGCGATCCGGACGGGCCGCAACTCGGGCATGGCGAAGAGCCGGGCGCCGGACATGCGCCGCCGGCCCACCCAGAGGATGTCCTGCCCGCCGTCGTCCTTCGTCTGGACGCGGTCGCCCGGGCGCAGCGTTTCGACGGGGCGCGGACCTTCCGGCGTGGCGATCGGGGTGCCCGGCGTGAAGCAGATGACGTTGGTTCCGGGCGCCAGGCTCTCGGGCACGGCGGCGCGCGCGAGGCTGTGATCGACGACCCAGAGCTCGGCGTCGCGCGGCGGGATGGCGCCCGCGAACATCAGCAGCGGGCGCGCGCCGCCGCCGGGCTCGATCAGGGTCACGGTGAATCGCCGCGCGCCGTCGGTGACGACGAAGCTCTGGTCCGGCAGGCCGTCGCCCGTCATCGCCGCGGTGAACGGATCGCTCCCGCCGATCGCGGCCCCCGCGAGCCGCCGCACGAGCCGCGCCGCGCGGCGCCGCCGCGCCTCGACATCCGTTTCCGCGCAAAGCCGGAGAGGTCCGCCCGGACGGTCCACGCAGACCGCGTCGCCGTGCCAGCTCCAGACCGCGCCTACGTCCAGCGCGCCGAGCGGCGCCCCGTCGAGGCCGTCGACTTCCGTCTGCGACCAGGAGATCACGAAGGTTCCGCGGTAATCGGACCTCATGCGCTATGCCTGCCCTGCCCCGTTTTCCTTCGCGCGGAAACTAGAATCGGAACGCCGCCGCGCAAAACGGGGCGCGGCCATGTGGGCCGAATTTCAAGCGACTGGCGCAATATCCTCACACCATCCACAGGCTTGTGCACGTCACGGTTGCGACCTCCTGGAGCCGCACTTCCGATACGCGAGGGCGATCGGTATGGCGGCCAACGGTTATCTTTCATAACTTTTTCGCGCGTGCCTGCGAGAAAAGGGATGCAAGACCGGGACGACCTGCTAGAAAAACCGCAGGTCACGAATGATGGGGAGGAGACCACATGACCATCACCCGCAGAACCCTGTTCGGCACCGCCGGCGGCGTGGCGCTCGCGCTCGCCATGGCCGGATCCGCCGCCGCGCAGGAGGTAACGCTGCGCCTGCACCAGTTCCTGCCGCCGCAGGCCAACGTGCCGAAGCTCGTGCTCGACGTCTGGGCCGACAACGTCGAAGAGGACTCCGGCGGCCGCATCAAGGTGGAGCGCTACCCGTCCATGCAGCTCGGCGGCAGCCCGCCGGAGCTGATCGACCAGGCCATCGACGGCGTCGCCGACGTCGTCTGGACGGTCGTGGGCTACACGCCGGGGCGCTTCCCTCGCACGGAGGTGTTCGAGCTGCCCTTCATGATGACGAACGCCCGGGCGGCCAGCCGGGCCTACTGGGAGATGTTCGAGGAGCACATGAAGGACACCGAGTTCCAGAACGTCCACATCCTCGGCACCTGGGTGCACGGCCCCGGCATGCTGCACGTCAACAAGGAGGTGCGCACGCCCGAGGACATGGAGGGGCTCAAGATCCGCGGCGGCTCGCGCATGGTCAACGACCTGCTGGAGCGCATGGGCGCCACGCCGGTCGGCATGCCCGTGCCCGCGATTCCCGAGGGCCTTTCCAAGGGCGTGATCGACGGCACGACGATCCCGTGGGAGGTGACGACCGCGCTCAAGGTGCCCGAGCTCGTGGACTATCACACCGAGTTCGAGGGCAACGCGCTCTACACGCTCACCTTCGTCCTGGCGATGAACAAGGACCGCTACGATAGCCTGCCCGACGACCTCAAGCAGGTGATCGACCAGAACTCGGGCCTCGAGTTCTCGATCTTCGCCGGCGGCACCCAGGCGGATGCCGACGGGCCGGCCCGGGAAGTCGCCGTCGAGCGCGGCAACACCATCGTGACGGTCTCGGAAGAAGACGCCGCCGAATGGCGCGCGCTGGCCGAGCCGATCTACGAGGCATGGGTCGCCGACATGGAGAGCAAGGGCATCGACGGGCAGGCGCTCATCGATCAGGCGCGGTCCAAGATCGAGGAGTACACGCCCCTCTACGAAACCGGGACGAACTGATCGCAGCGCGTCCCATCGCGGCGCCCGCGTCCGGGCGCCGCGGTTTTTCCACGAACCCCCGAAATGGCGAGGCGGGACACCATGTACAGTGTGGTGAACAGGCTTGCGCGCATCATGGCGATGACAGGCGGCCTGGTGCTGATGGCGCTCGTGATCCTCACCTGCGTGTCGATCACCGGGCGCCTGCTCAACGGTTTTCTTCACCTCGACTGGGTCGAGACGCTGTCGGGCGGGGCCGCGCGCTGGCTCATCGACGCCGGGGTCGGGCCGGTGAACGGTGACTTCGAGATCCTCGAGGCGGGCGTCGCCTTCGCGATCTTCTCGTTCCTGCCGATCTGCCAGCTCTACGGCGCCCATGCGACGGTCGACGTGTTCACTTCCTTCCTCTCCGACCGCGCGAACCGGGTGATCGCGGCGGTCTGGGAGGTGGTTCTTGCCGGGGCAATCGTTCTCATCAGCTGGCGGCTCTTCGAGGGCTTCCTCGACCGCTACGAGAACGGCCAGACCTCCTGGCTCCTCCAGTTCCCGATTTGGTGGTCCTACCTGGCGAGCTGGATCGCCTCGGCTGTGGCCGCCATCGTCGGCATCTACTGCGCCGGGGCGCGGATCGGCGAGAGCCTGACGGGGCGGCGCATCCTGCCGGTTGGAGGGACCGTCGAATGAGCATGCTCGAACTGGGCTTCCTGTCCTTCCCGGTCCTCCTTCTGATGATCTTCCTGCGCGCGCCCATCGGGCTCGCCATGCTGCTCTGCGGGATCGGCGGGCTCTGGCTCGCGCTCGGCACGCCCAACATGTTCCTCTCGAAGCTCAAGAGCGAGACCTACTCCACCTTCTCCAACTACTCGCTCACCATCATTCCGATGTTCCTGCTGATGGGGCAGTTCGCCACCGTCTCCGGCATGTCGAAATCGCTCTTCAAGGCGGCGGAGGCGTTCCTCGGCCACAGAAAGGGCGGCGTGGCGATGGCCGCGGTCGGCGCCTGCGCGGGCTTCGGCGCGATCTGCGGCTCCTCGCTCGCCACCGCGGCCACCATGAGCCGCGTCGCCCTGCCCGAGCTCAAGCGATACGGCTACTCGGGCGGATTCTCCACCGCGACGCTCGCAGCCGGCGGCACGCTGGGCATCCTGATCCCGCCCTCCGTGATCCTCGTGATCTACGCGATCCTGACCGAGCAGAACATCGCCAAGCTCTTCCTCGCGGCCTTCATCCCCGGCATCCTCGCCGCGATCGGCTACATGCTCGCGATCTCGATCTACGCGCGGCTCCATCCCGAGGCGGCCGGCGCGCGCGAGCCGATGCCGTGGGGCGAGCGGATGCGCGCGCTTCTCGAGGTCTGGCCGGTGCTGATCGTCTTCCTGCTGGTGGTGGGCGGCATCTATCTCGGCTGGTTCACCCCCACCGAGGGCGCGGCCGTGGGCGCCGCCGGCACCGGGGTCATCGCGCTCCTGTCGGGGAACATGACCTGGGCGCTCTTCCGCGAGAGCATCATCGCCACGGCGACCTCCACGGCGATGATCTTCTTCATCGTGCTCGGCGCGGCGTTCTACAACTCCTTCCTCGCGCTCACGCAGGTGCCGCAGGAGCTCTCTTCGATGGTGATCGAGCAGGGCTACGCGCCGCTGACCGTGCTCATCGTGATCCTGTTCTTCTACCTGCTCTTCGGCTGCGTGATGGACTCGCTCTCCATGATCCTGCTCACCGTGCCGATCTTCTTCCCGGTCATCACCGCGCTCGACTTCGGCCTCACGCCCGAGCAGGTGGCGATCTGGTTCGGCATCCTCGTGCTGATCGTCGTGGAGGTCGGGCTCATTACCCCGCCCGTGGGCATGAACCTCTTCATCATCAACAACATGGACCGCGACACGCCGATGGCCGCGACCTACCGGGCGGTGCTCTACTTCATCGCCTCCGACGTGGTGCGCGTGGCGATCCTCGTGGCGTTCCCGGCCATAACACTGTTCCTCATCCCCGCCTGACGGGGCCACCCGCGCGGCCCCCGGGCCGCGCCTCTTTGCGCCAAGGTAGTTATCTGTCATAACAGTCGCAAAAACGGGAGCCGAACCGCCCATGCCCGAGCCGATCCTCACAGTCGAGACCGACGGCCCCGTGGCCACGCTCACCATGAACCGCCCCGAGAAACGCAACGCGATGAACGACGCGCTGCTCGACGCCCTCGACGCGTTCTTCGCGGCCCCGCCCGAGGGCGTGCGGGTGGCCATTCTGGCCGGGCGCGGCGGGCATTACTGCGCCGGCCTCGACCTTTCCGAGCACGCCGAACGCGACGCCGAGGCGACGCTTCTGCACTCCCGCGGCTGGCACGCGGCGCTAGACAGCGTGCAGTTCGGCGGGCTGCCCGTCGTCTCGGCGATGACCGGCGCGGTGATCGGCGGCGGGCTGGAACTCGCCGCGGCGACCCATGTGCGGGTGGCCGAGCCCTCGGTGACCTTCCAGCTGCCGGAAGGGCGGCGCGGAATCTTCGTGGGCGGCGGCGCCAGCGTGAGGGTGGGCCGGATCCTCGGGCCCGACCGCATGACCGAGATGATGCTCACCGGGCGGAGCTACGGCGCGGAGGAAGGACTTGCCCTGGGGCTCGCCCACTACGTCGTGGAGGAGGGCGCGGCGCTCGCCCATGCGCGAGAGCTCGCGCACCGGATCGCCGGGAACGCGCAGCTTTCGAACTACATCGTGATCCAGGCGCTCGCGCGGATCGACGACATGTCGCGGGGCGACGGGCTCTTCACGGAAAGCCTCGCCACCGCGATCGCCCAGACCAGCACCGACGCGCGAGAGGGCCTCGCGGCCTTCCTCGAGAAGCGCGCCCCGCGGTTCCGCTGAGGCCGCGCCCCATGCCGCGCCGTACCGACACGATCCCGCCCCCGCCCGAGGCGCCCGTCTCCGACGCGGGGCTTCGCGCCTATCTCGGCTACCACATGCGCCGCGCCATGGCGGCGATCCAGGCCGACCTTGCCGAGACGCTCGCGCCCTTCGGCCTCAGGATGATCCCCTTCTCCGTTCTCGTGGTGATCGTGGACAACCCGGGCCTGCGGCCCTCGCAGATCGCCGAGGCGCTGGCCATCGAACGCTCGAACCTCGTGTCTCTCATCGACGGGCTCGAGCGTGACGGCCTCGTGGCGCGCGCCCCCGTGGCCGGGGACCGCCGCGCCCATGTCCTCACCGCCACCGGGCGGGGGGCGGCGCTCTGCGCGCGGGCGCGCGCGGCCGTGGCGCAGCACGACGCGAGGATGTGCGCCGGGCTCGACGATACGTCCCGTGACGCGCTGATCGGGTTCCTGAACGCCGTGGAAAAGGCCGATGGCCGAGGCTGACCGTTTCCGCCCGCACGCGCTCTCTCGGGAGAACCGCCCCGACGGCACTGTGATCCTGCGCTCCGAAGTGCCGCTCGGACAGGTGACCCGCCGGAGCGGCGACTGGCTGCGGCGCTGGGCCGCCGAGGCGCCGGGCCGCGTCTTCGTGGCCGAACGCGCAGGCGCGGGGTGGCGCGCGGAAAGCTATGCCGCCGCGCTCGAGAAGGCCCGCGCCATCGCCTCGGCGCTCATGGGGCGGGGGCTCTCGGCGGAGACGCCGATCCTCATCCTGTCGGGCAACGGGGTGGACCACGCGCTCCTGACCCTCGGCGCGCACTACGCGGGCATCCCCACGGTGCCGGTGGCCGAGCAATACGCCCTGATCCCGGGCGCGCACCGCCGCCTCCGGCACGTCGTCGAGCTCACGCGGCCCGCCCTCGCCTTCGCCGAGGACGCCGACGCGATGGCCGAGGCGCTGGCGCTCGACGCGCTCGCGGGCCGGGAGGTCGTGGCGTCGCGGCCCGGCGCGACGGGCGCCACGCCCTTCGACGCGCTTCTCGCGGGCGACGCTGGCGCGGATGCCGAGGCCGCCTTCGAGAAGGTCGGGCCGGAGACGGTGGCGAAGATCCTCATGACCTCGGGCTCGTCGTCCGCGCCCAAGGGCGTGGCCACCACCCAGCGGATGATGTGCGTGAACCAGGCGCAGATGGGCGCCGTTCTCCCCTTCCTCGCGGCCCGCCCGCCGGTGATCCTCGACTGGCTGCCCTGGAATCACGTCTTCGGCGGCTCGCACAACTTCAACATGATGCTCGCCAACGGCGGCAGCCTCTACATCGACGACGGCAAGCCGCTGCCCGGGCGCTTCGGCCGCACGCTCGAGAACATGGCGCTGGTGGCCGGCACGATGGCGTTCAACGTCCCCGTGGGCTACGCGATGCTGGCCGAGGCGCTCCGGGCGGACGCGGAGCTGCGGCGGCGCTTCTTCGACGGGCTCGACATGATCTTCTACGCGGGCGCGGCGTTGCCGCCCGAGGTCTGGCGCGCGCTCGAGGACATGGCGGCCGCGGAAGGCGCCGCCCCGCTCATGACCACGAGCTGGGGGCTCACCGAGACGGCGCCCGGCGCGCTCATCCGCCACGAGCCGCCGGGGCGACCGGGGGTCATCGGCGTGCCCGTGCCGGGGCTCGAGGCGAAGCTCGTGCCCGCCGGGGACGGCCGACATGAGATCCGCGTGCGCGGGCCGAACGTCTTCGAGGGGTATCTCCACGACCCGGAAAGGACGGCGGACGCCTTCGACGCGGAGGGCTTCTTCCGCACCGGGGACGCGGTGCGCTTCGCCGAGGCGGCGGAGCCTTCCGTGGGCCTCGCCTTCGACGGGCGGATGTCCGAAGAGTTCAAGCTCGACACCGGAACATGGGTGCGGAGCGCCGAGCTCCGCCTCGCCGCGCTCGGCGCGCTCGCGCCGCTGGCCGCGGACGTGGTGCTCTGCGGCGAGGGCCGCCACGAGCTGGGGCTGATGATCTTCCCCGACCGGGGCGCGCTCGCGCGCGCGGGCCTCGACGCCGAGGAGACCGGCGGCGCGCTCGTCGCGCCCGCGCTTGCAAAGGCCGTCGCCGCGCGCCTCGCCGCCCTGCGCGCGACCGGCTCGGCCAACCGGATCGCGCGCGCGGTGGTTCTCTCCGCCCCGCCCGACATGGGCGCGGGCG
Source organism: uncultured Rhodobacterales bacterium (assembly GCA_964585075.1). GTDB lineage: Bacteria > Pseudomonadota > Alphaproteobacteria > Rhodobacterales > Rhodobacteraceae > Rhodosalinus. The sequence continues at coordinate 1,130 of CAZPCU010000017.1, read as the reverse complement.
AGATCACCGCCAAGGGCAACCTGAACCCCCGCGCCGTGCAGGCCGCGCGGGCGGAGATGCTCGACCGGCTTTACGACGACGCCGACCCGGCCTGCATCCTGATCGGGAGGGACATGCCGTGATCGACCTCGACAAGATCCGCGCCATCGATATTCACACCCATGCCGAGGAGCCCTGCGGGAGCCATACGGACGACGGCTACGACGAGCTGCAGGCGACCATGGCGCAGTATTTCCGCGCGCCCTGGTCCCATCCGCCCACCGTGCCCGAGACCGCCGAGCACTACCGCGCGCAGGGAATCGCCGCCGTGATCTTCCCCGTGGATGCCGAGCGGGAGACCGGCTACCGCCGCTACGCGAACGAGGAAGTGGCCGAGATCGCCGCGGAATACGACGATATCCTCATCCCCTTCGCCTCGATCGATCCGTGGAAGGGCAAGGCCGGGCTGCGCGAGGCGCGGCGGCTGATCGAGCAGTTCGGCATCCGGGGCTTCAAGTTCCATCCCACGATGCAGGGCTTCTATCCCAATGACCGCATGGCCTACCCGCTCTACGAGGCGATCGCCGAGGCGGGCGCCATCGCGCTCTTCCACACCGGGCAGACGGGCGTCGGCTCCGGCATGCGCGGGGGCAACGGGATGCGGCTCAAGTATTCCAACCCGATGCACCTGGACGACGTGGCTGTGGATTTTCCCGACATGACGATCATCGCCGCGCATCCCTCCTTCCCCTGGCAGGAGGAGGCGCTCGCCGTGGCGCAGCACAAGCCCAACGTCTACATCGACCTTTCCGGTTGGTCGCCAAGGTATTTCCCGGATATCCTCGTGCGCTACTGCAACTCGATCCTGAAGAAGAAGGTGCTCTTCGGATCCGACTGGCCGATGATCACGCCCGAGCGCTGGCTCGCCGATTTCGAAGAGATCGCCATCAGGGACGAGATCCGGCCCGACATCCTCAAGGGGAACGCCGCGCGCATCCTCGGGCTGGCGTGAGCCCGTCCGGGCGGGCGCCCTTGCGCCCGCGCGCCCCGCCGCTAGGGTGCGCGCCAGCCTGAACAGGAGACCGCCCCATGAGGATGAGACCGCTCGGCCGCACCGGCCTCGAGGTGAGCGAGCTGTGCCTCGGCACCAT